>JASIEN010000619.1 GCA_030045935.1 Candidatus Sulfotelmatobacter sp. | reverse complement strand
TCCCGCAATTTATTTACGGCAGTGTTGAGGCTGTGGTCGAAGTCGACAAAAGTGTCGGCAGGCCACAGTTTTTGCCGCAGTTCGTCGCGGGTAACCACTTCTCCGCCACATTCGAGCAGAAGGACAAGGACCTGAAACGGTTGCTCTTGCAGACGCAGCTTCGTGCCGTTGCGGGTAAGCTCACCGGCAGCGGTATTCAGCTCAAATACGCCAAAGCGCACGATGACGCCGGAAGGATGTGATTCAGCAGGCATTCATGTGGCGTAGTTTACACCGTCTGAATCATGTAGGCTGCGTGGGATGCTCTGTTGCGCGTGCTAAAATCAAGGATATCCGGAATGCTTCCTGAAATCGAAAACCTGCTGCGCCTACAAGAAGCGGACAAAGAAATCCGCCGCCTGCAAGACGAAATTGCCGAATTGCCAAAACGCGTCGCCGCCATCGAGCACAAGCTGGCTGGAACCAAAGCGCAACTTGAAAAGGCCCAGTCCGCGATCAAGGCCGACGACGTGGCCCGCCGCAAGCACGACACGACCATCGCCGATCTGCGTGGAAAAATTTCCAAATACCGCGACCAATCGCTGGAAGTAAAAACGAACGAGCAATACAAAGCGCTGCTGCACGAGATTCAGTTTGCGGAAAAGGATATCGCCGCCACGGAAGACAAGATTCTCGAGCTCATGCTCATGGCCGATACACGGGAAAAAGAAGTGAAAGCGGCGCAGGCAGAACTTAAGGCGGAAACTGCCGAGATCGAAAAAGAAAAAGCCGAAGCGCACCAGCGCACGGCGGAAGATGAAAAGGAGCTCACGGAATGGCGTGCCAAGCGTGATCAATTGCGCTCGGGAATCAATGAAGATCTAATGCGACAATATGAGCGCGTTTCGAAGTTCCGGGGCAGCGGTATTGCCGAGGTGCGCGATCAGAAGTGCATGGGATGCCAGGTCATCCTGCGGCCGCAAACCTATAACGATGTGCGCACCGGCCAGCAGACCGTGTTTTGCGACTCCTGTCAGCGCGTTCTCTATTTCAATCCGGCTAATGAAGAACAGAAGGTCGAACCGGACCGGCACAAGCGGCCCAAGCGGCACCATCCGAAAATCGATGCTCCGCAGGCTTGGTATTACCGCGAGGACTATGCCGGCGACGGCGAGGCCCTGTTGTGCTTTGCAAATGGCGGTGGGCAATCGAGCCGGCGCGTTTTCGATATGCATACTGGCCGGCTGCTGGGTGACATTATTATTCGCGAGGGCGATTTCAGAAATGCTTTTCCCGAGGACATCACGGGCACGATTCGCTTGAATGGACACTGGTCGGAAGAAGAGATGGAAACCTGGGGCACGGAAATGCCGATGGTCGCGCTCGATTCTCTCCATGCCGATCTCGACGCCGCACGATATGAGATGACTCATCCGTCCGGCAAAGTCAAGCAGCCCGCCGCCGTGCCCACGGGGCAAGTCGCGAGCTAAAGAGTCGCCTAGGCGGGCCCTCAATCCACACACTCGGAATTGAGATTCACGGAGTCGACAATTCCGTTCCCATGCTCGGGATTCTGAGAGAAAATCTCGCCCACGAATGGGAGGAAGTGCGCGGGAGGGTTACGCATTCTGGCAGGTCCTGCACTTCCTCACTGTCCTCGCGGTGTATTCTGGTGGTTAGGTTGGGCGTTTTTAGATTATCGGGCCACCCGCGGGCATCGGAGTTTTAATTTCGGCTCACGTTTGCGCCCGCATGGCGTAAGTTGCGGCGCGCAAGTACATAGATCCTTCGCTTCGCTCAGGTTGACAACTGATAACGGTCAGACAAAGTTACACGTACTCCCGCTCCCCGCGCCGAATCTGCCTGTAGCGTTCGAAGACCTCTCTCTGGCTTTCCAGGCCAAGCAGAGACCGCAGTGAGCTCCCGCGGAAGGTGTGGAAGAACAGCTTCCAACCCTTGAATAAAACAAAAGTGGGATCATGGCGCAGCGCCGCCGGGATATGCTGCACTTTCATCCAGCGCTCGGCCTTCCAGCGCATGAATTCCACCTCTTCGGCGTCAAGATGCTGAGTGCGTACTACGGCGGTAGTCCCGTCATATTCCTCGAGACGCTCGTTCATAATCAGGCCCTGATCGCGAAAATCCTTCGTCATCGGAGTGCGCGGGTAGGGCGTGGGATGCTGAATATAGGGCCAGTCGACGTAACGGCGAGCGAATTCGAGATTGGCCTCGATGGACTCCTGCGTATCGCCCGGACTGCCGACGATCAGGCCACCTACTACATACATTCCGTTGCGGTGCAAGTAGTCGATTGCTTTGAGCGTCGCATTTCCTGTGGTCTGACCGTTGGTTCGCTCGCTATTCTTGGCAGAAGCTTTCAAAAACTCGAGATCGCTCTCGAGGATATTTTCGATGCCAAGAAAAACATAGCGGAAGCCGGCGCGGCGCATAAGCGGCGCGAGCGTTTCGCCATGATTCGCGATGGCCGAGGTCATGGCCTGCACGAAGTAGTCGATTTTGTTCAGACCTGCTGCGATGATCGCTTCGCACAAGGCTTCGAATCGCCGCACGTTCAACGTGATGTTGTCATCGACCAGAAAAATCGTGCGGGCGCCGTGATCGCGGGCGTCGCGAATGTCGGTCAGCACACGGTCGAAGGAATAAGTGAAAAAGTTGCGGCCGCGCATTTCGATGATCGAGCAGAAGCTGCAGTCGTAGGTACAGCCGCGAGAGGTTTCGATCACATCCACCGGCCGGCCCATCAGGGTGTAGCCCTTCAGCACCCGGGCTTTGCGGTTGGGCAGGCGGATTTCACTGTCCTCGAGCTTGTGTGGCGCCCGCGCGGGGTTGTGAACCCAGTTCCCACCCGCGTTATACGAAAGGCCGCAAATTTGATGAAAGTCGCTGCCTTGCTCCATGGCGCGCAGCAATTCGCGGAAGGTGATTTCTCCTTCGCTGCGCACAAGAAAATCCACACCCATGTTTTGGTAAGCCTCGGGAGCAAGGCTCGGATCGTAGCCGCCCACGACAATTTTCACTCCCGGCCGCAGGGAACGTACCAGATCGATAATGCGGCCAGCCGTTCGGCGCTGAAAGGTCATGATAGAGAGGCCAACGACATCGGCATCAAGCTCACGCACCAGCCGCACGACGGTTTCACGAACGCTTCGCTGAACCAGGATCAAATCGGCGACCGCGACGCGGTGATGAGGGTCGATATTTCCCGCCAGCGATGTGAGTGCGCCATTCGGCATGCGCACTGCGGCCGGGGGCATGTGCTCGAAAGAATCGGGCATGGAGAGCAACAGGACATTCATGACGACCGTCCTTCTGCGACTGCAATCCCCAGGGTGGTAGGCAAATGGCTGAAAGAAATTGTACCGCAGCCTGCTATTTGTGTTCTTCTGCCGTGCCGGGACTCGCTATCACGCCCACCACAATTCCCGAAGGCTGCTCCTTCGTGTGGTACACGCGCTCCGTTGCCTTCACAAAATCCGAAGGCTTGGCAGACGGAATGTCCACCAACGTTTGTGGATTGCGGTCGGTCAGCGGAAACCACGAGCTCTGAATCTGGACCATGATGCGATGCCCGCGCCGGAAGGTGTGGTTAATGTCCTGCATGGTGAAATTAATTTCTTCGACCTTGCCTGGTATGAACGGCTCAGGTTTCTCAAAGCTGTGGCGGAATTTTCCGCGAAACGGCTCGCCGCGCACGAGTTGCTGATACCCCGCCATGGTGAACGTAGGCGGTGGGACGTCCGTGCGCGGTTTATCTTTTTCTTCCGGCTTCGGCGCGTCGAGCTTGCTGTCCGGATAATCATTGGGGTAAACGTCGATC
>JASIEN010000618.1 GCA_030045935.1 Candidatus Sulfotelmatobacter sp. | reverse complement strand
GATACTCTAGGCAACCTTATGTGTCCCGGGAATTATCGTTGGTCGCGAATCAGCACCACGTCGGAATCGGTATGGCCACGCACGATGGCCAGTTGTTTGCCGTCGAATGACCAGTGGAAATCGTAAATGTGCTCGGAGGTGAAATCGGTAAGCTGGCGGCCTTTGCTGCCATCAAGCGGCTGAAACCAGAGGTTGTCGACTCCGTTCTCACGCGCCGGATAAACGACGGCTTTTCCGTCAGGGCTGAATCGTACCAAGCCAAAGCGAAGATGCTCAAAATCCAGCATCCTGGCTTGCCCCGTGGCTGTATCGACGACTGCCAGGCGCTCCTTATGCTCCCCGGTGTGTTCCAGCGATCCAAACGTTGCCAGTTTACCGTCGGGCGATATGTCGAACTGGCCCCCCGAAATGGGGAGATTCGAAATCGTCTGCGGCGAGCCGCCATCAATCGGCACACGGCTGAGCGCGGTCTGGTCGGCTTGTGAGATGTAATACACCCACTTGTTATCGGGCGAGCACACGGAGTGGTTCTCCTGCTTGCCGTGCGTGAGTTGTTTGAGATTGCCGTCGCTTAGGTTCATGCTCCAGACGTTGTTCTGGCTGCCGCTTCCGGGCGTGAATTGATCGAACAGCAGATGCTGGCCATCGGCGCAGGAATAGGGGTTTCCGCTGGGCTTGCCTTCCTGCGCCAGAAGCGTGGTTCTTGCACCGGTGGCGGGATCGATGCGATTCAAAGTCCCATACTGATCGGCGATCAGAGATCCGTCTCGCGTCCAGGTAAAGTTCGTGCCATCCAGCGCAGGCGCCAGGTTGCGGCCTTGCGCACTGGTCCCCAAAGCCGGCATCGAGAACATGTTCCACCGGCTCTGGCTCAATACGGCAGCCAGAGTCTTCCCATTGGCGGCTACGCTCAGGTAGGAATAATCGTTGGCATCTCGGGTGACTGGAGTGATTTTGCCCTCCGGGTAAGAGATGAAAGCAATCCTCAATTGACCGAAGTTGGCGCTCTGCTCCCGCAATGTCCCGAGCAGACCGCTGCCGTCGGGCATCCAAACCGTGTTCTCGAACACCTGGGTATTGCTGGAGAAGAAAGTCTTACGCGTGCCGTCGGCGACACTAACGGCGGTGAGGTTCGCGATGGCGCTGGTGCTATACAACTCATTGCAGGCAATCACCTTGCCGTCCGGCGACCACGACGGCGCGTACATCGCCTGGCTCCTGGGACCACTCACGAGAGTGCGCTCATCCGCATCATTGCCCTGCACGGGACGGACAATCAGCCGGTATTTGCCGGGTTCTGGATTGTCGAACCGCACAAAGGCAGCTTGTTTTCCATCGGGAGAGAACGTCACATTTGAGTCGACGTCTTCGGCCAACTTTTGTGGCTCACCGCCCAGGAGCGGCGCGCGGTACAGAAACCGCAACTGGGGATTACCGGGATCGCTGCGGACAAAATAAAAATAATTGCCGTCCGGCGAAAAATGCAGTCCGTTGTAATAAACATCAGCCGCAGGCTGCACCTCGGCGTTGCTGCTGGTAGGAACATTGCGCAGCCAGAGACTCGAGAGCCCAGTCTTGTTGCGCGTCATTGTGAGAAGGTACTGCCCATTCGGAGAGATCGTGGAAATTACGGCATCCCCCGTGTCAGTCATCTTGCTCACCGAAATGTTTTGAAAGGGAATGGTGTGGCTGCGGAAAAAAATGGAGTACGCCAGGAAAGCGGCAAGTACTAGAGCAATGCCGGTGCCGATGAAGCGGAAGCGCGCCCCGGATTTTTGCAGCCCCGCCGTTGCAACCGCTTGACTCCCCGCCGATGATGGATTCGCCGCACTCGCGCTGGGCGGAGGTTGTGTGCCTGACACCGGCGAACCCGATGCCGCAGTCGAACCTGAACCAGGGGATGAAGCCGTCTGCGCGGTTGCCGCTCCCGCCTGCGCCGTTTTTCTTCCCGACTCTGTATCCCGCTTCAACCGTTTCAAATCACCACGCAAGTCGGCGGCCGATTGGTAGCGTAAGTCGCGGTCTTTCTCGAGCGCCTTTTCGATGATCTCGTCGAGTTTTGCCGGAACGGTGGGATTCAGTTGCATTGCCGGAACAGGATTAAGCTCGAGGAGGGCGTGGAAGGTCACTGCCGAAGTAGCGCCAACAAAGGGCAGGCGGCCGGCGGCCATCTGGTAGATCACGACGCCCAAAGAGAACAAATCCGTGCGGGCGTCGAGCTCCTCACCACGCGCCTGCTCAGGCGACATATAAGCAATCGTGCCGACGGTTGAACCCGGGTTGGTCAGATTCGGTGCGGGCGAATCTTGCGTGGCGCCGATGGTGGTCATTTCCATCTCGGGCCGAGTCAGTTTGGCCAGACCAAAGTCGAGGATCTTGGCCTGCCCGCGCTGGGTGATGAAAATATTCGCGGGCTTGATGTCGCGATGAATCACTCCCTTGGAATGCGCGGCCTCCAGTGCGTCGGCAAGTTGAATGCTCCAGTCGAGCAAGCGATCGAGTGGCAACGCGGCGCTGTGCAGGCGACGATCGAGCGTCTCGCCGTCCAGCAGTTCCATGGCGATGAACGTCTGCGTTTCCCCGCTCTCGCTCTGAACCTTTTCAATGGCATAAATTGTGCAAATATTGGGATGATTCAGGGCGGACGCGGCGCGCGCCTCAAGCAGAAAGCGGTCAAGCGCGGTTTGGTCTCTTGATAACCGCGGCGGCAAGAACTTGAGGGCGACCTTGCGGCCGAGATCGAGATCCTGGGCCTCGTAAACAACCCCCATGCCGCCGCTGCCAAGCTGGCCGGTGATGCGGTAATGCGCGATGCTCTGGCCGATCATTGTGTGCGCAAGTATTAGAGGTTCATCTTACGAAGGGCGATTACCGGGTGTCCAGTCGTCAAGAATTCTTGACTTGGCCACAGTTAGCGCTGTCTCGCATCCGGGAATACGAGGCTCGTTTCTTGCCCCCGGCCCCTGCATGAAGACCGCCAGAGCAATTTCCACCGCGGAGGGGGTTGCACAAAACAATTTCTCTTGGGAGTTCAGTGGTTATATACTTGCGCGCGTCTGTTTTGCCCGCGCGGCGCACAACTTCATCCGGCTCCAGTCCGCGCAGGCCTCGGGAGGAAACCTTGAGCTCTCCTACCGCAAGCGAACCAAAATCCAAGACTGAATCCTCGACCGCCAATCCACTCGCGTGGGGAATTCTGCTTGTGGCTTCTGTCGCCGTTTCCGTGTGGATCTTGAAGATTCCGCCTCTCACCCATCCCTGGCCGCAGAACTACGACCCCACTGGGCATTGGATGTTGTCCGCACTAGTCGCAGCTCTCCCCGTTATCGTCTTGCTCGGAACACTGGCCCTGTTGCACATGAAAGCACATTACTCGGCGCTGCTGGGATTGGCGACTTCGCTGATCATAGCGATCTGGGTTTTTGGAATGCCTGGCAGCCTTGCCGGCAAAACCGCGGTTCTCGGCGCAGCCTATGGCCTACTGCCCATTGGCTGGATCATCCTCAACGTTATCTTTCTGTACCAGCTCACTTGCGACGCCGGGCTGTTCAAAGTGCTGCAGGAGAGCCTGACGGGGATAACGCAGGATCGCCGCCTGCAGCTTCTGCTCATCGCATTCAGCTTTGGTGCATTCTTCGAAGGCGCCGCCGGATTCGGCACGCCCGTGGCCGTCACCGCCGCTGTGCTGATCGGCTTGGGATTCAGGCCCCTGCAAGCCTCCGGACTGTCGCTGATCGCCAATACCGCTCCCGTGGCGTACGGAGCGCTGGGCACTCCTCTCATTGCCCTGCAAGGGGTAACTGGTCTTGATTTGCTCAAACTGAGCGCCCAGGCCGGACGCATTCTGCCCTTCTTCTCGCTTTTGGTGCCTTTCTGGCTGTTGTGGGCCTTCGCCGGATTTTCAGGAATGATAGAAGTCTGGCCCGCAGTTCTGGTCGCAGGAGTGTTCTTCGCCATTCCGCAGTTTCTAATGTCGAATTTTCATGGGCCGTGGCTGGTGGATGTGGTTGCCGCAGTCATTTCCATGCTGGCTTTGATCGTGTTCCT
>JASIEN010000617.1 GCA_030045935.1 Candidatus Sulfotelmatobacter sp. | reverse complement strand
GGAGTGCGCTTCGTTCAGTCGCTCAAAAAGGAGCCGTGGGGGCCAGAACCTTCATCGTCCGGGATCCCGATGGGAATCTCATCCTCTTTGCTGGTCCGGCTGATTAAAGTGCCCGCACAACGAAAACCGCCTTGGGTGGGGAACCCACGGAAGCCGCTAAGTGCCGAGCAACGCTAGTTGGTGTAGAAGCGGTGTTTGTCGATCTTAAGAGTACGGATTTTCGAGTCCAGGGTCGACGGCGGCATGCCTAGCTTGGCCGCAGCCCCTGCAGGACCGGAGACCCGTCCTTTACATTCCGCCAGCGCCCCCTCGATGAGTTCCTTTTCTTGTGAAATCATTTCTTCCGATAGCGGCCGCGCCGGAGCGCGCACGGCCGACAACCAACTCTTATCCACGGAAAAGTTATCGGAGTCGCACAGAATCACCGAGCGCTCGATGATGTTCTGCAGCTCGCGAATATTTCCCGGCCAGGAATATGACTCCAACCGGTCCATGCTCTTCTTTTCGATGTTCCGGATGTCTTTCCCCGACTTGGAGGCATATCGGCCGATAAAATACTCAACCAGCAGCCGGATGTCTTCCTTGCGATCGCGTAGTGCAGGAATTTCCAGCGGAAACACGTTGATGCGGTAGTACAGATCACTACGGAAAGTGCCGGCCTCGATGGCCGCGGGCAGGTCCCGATGCGTCGCGGCTATGATTCGCACATTGGTGCGAATGGTCTGATTGCTGCCGACCCGCTGAAACTCCTTCTCCTGCAAAACGCGTAGAAGGGCAACCTGCGTCTCGGCAGGAAGTTCTCCGATCTCATCGAGGAATAGGGTGCCTCCTTCGGCCAGCTCAAACCGGCCGATGCGGCGCTGCAAGGCTCCGGTGAAAGCTCCTTTCTCGTGTCCAAACAGTTCGGAGGCGATCAGGTCGCGGGGTATCGCCGCGCAGTTGACGCTCACAAATGGGCGATTCGCGCGATCGGAGTGCTTGTGAATGGCGCGCGCAATCAATTCCTTGCCCGTGCCAGTTTCACCTGTAATCAGAACCGTGGAGTCGGTTGGGGCAACCTTCGTGGCACGCGCCAATACCGCCTGCAAACGAGGCGACGTGCCAACGATCTCTTCGAACATCGCCATGGCGTCGATTTCTTCCCGCAGCGCCAGATTTTCCCGCTGAGCTTGCTCTTTCGACGCTTTGTGGTCATCGATGTCGGTCAGCGTAACGCACCAACGGATAATCCGGCCTTGTTCGTCTCGCAGCGGAAACACCTGTCCCAAAAACCAGCGATATTGTCCGTTCTTGCTTCGCACGCGGGCTTCCGCTTCGATGGAGATTCCATGTGCCATGGCATCCCGGTATGCGCTCAAGAGTCCCTCAAAATCCTCGGGATGAATGGTGGTGCGGAGCCGCTCCGTCAGCGTGACCGCATCAATCGGTCCCAAGTACTCCCGTCCCGCGCGATTGACAAAAGACAAACTCGCATTCGCATCGAGGATAAACATGTGCTGCGGCACGGCATCCATGACCTGCTCGATGTGTCTGGTGCTCATGCGGAGGGCTGAATCTGCATTGATTAAATTCCCGAGAACCTGGGCGTTCAGAATGGGATCCACTGATCGGTTGGTATGGGTAATGGCAAATGCCTGGGTTTCGATGGAAGGAATTGAAGCCGTATTAGTTCCAGAAGTTACGTGATTCATTGCGATTCTCCGCTGCAACCTCAGTCTTCGTGCTTGGTGGAGATACTATGCGTCTGTTTCCGAAAGGCCGCATCTGGCGATAAGCAGTTTTTTCGATACCGCTTCCGGGGTGTAAGCGGAATACCACTTTCAGCCATTCCACGGGTTTGGAGAGAAAGCCAGAGTGTGCGTTTTCCACAAACCCATACGCAGGGAGCGGCGTTTCAACAGAGGGGAAGATCTATGATCTTGCAACGCGCGGTATGACGATCTTACGCCGGCCAAAGAAGCGGGCATCAAGGGAGATTGCGCCTGGCCCCAACAGAGCGATGGCTGTTGTCACAACGATGCTATCGAAACCAGTCAAGTCAAGAAAGGAAGAAGCCCAGGCTGGATGCCAGAGGTAAAGTACCGCATTGGTCAGTGCTAAAACTGCCGCCATTAGCGGCGTTAAGAAGCCAAGCACAAAAGAAACTCCGGTCCACAGAGTGAGCACGGCAAGAAGCCTAACGCCCAGGTTCATAACATGGGGGTCCAGTAACACGGTGGAGCCCTGAACTATAAGCCTGACGCCGATGGCGGTTCGCAGAAAAAGCAGGCCGACGCCTGGCAGGCCATGCGGAAATGTCGTATACAACCGTTGCAAACTCTCGTCTCCTCGGACGCCACGATAAAAGACCGCATGAAAAACATATCTCCTCTGAAGGTGAGCGCGAATCGCCCGAATTCCAAATTTTTCGATACCACTAAAGTCATATATAGCCGTAACCCGCCCGGGCTTCGCTTGATGGGGTCTTGCCGATCTACAGATGAATGATGCCGCGGCGGACAGCGATCGTGATCGCCTGAGTGCGATCGTTAGCGCCGAGTTTTTCCATGATGTGTTGAATGTGGACCTTCACCGTCCCCTCGGAGATGAAGAGACGTTCCGCGATGTCACGGTTGCGGTTGCCCTCAGCGACCTGCTGCAGAATCTCGACCTCGCGGGCAGTCAGCGCTTCATCGCTCATGTGGTCTGCGAGATGCGCGGCAATCTCCGGAGGGATTGCTTTTTTGCCGGCATGCACCTTGCGGATTGCGTCGAGCAAGTCCTTCGGCGGCATGCTCTTAAGCATGTAGCCCCTCGCTCCTCCTTCCAGCGCGCGCTGCATCTCCACATCGCCTTCGGACGATGTAACAACGATGACTCGCGCTTGCGGGAACTCGCTGAGGATTGTGATCATGGCATCGATTCCGCTCATATCCGGGAGGCGCACGTCCATCAGCGCTACATCTGGCTGAAGATCGCGAAAAAGCTTGATTGCCTCATGCCCAGTCGAGCCCTGGCCCACGACGCGCATGTCCGGCTGATCATTGATTAAGGCAGCCTGCCCCTCGCGCACGAGGGGGTGATCGTCGACACTCAGAACACGGATCTTTGTCCCTGCCTTTTCGTCCATTCGTGTGTTCCTTACTTTATTACCGGGGTCTTTCTCTGCGTCTGGGGATATAGGCGCGGCAACCACCTCCACAATTGAGCCGCAGAGGCATCCTGAAAAGCCAGTGGGCCGGGAACCAAGAGCTGAATCTCAGTAACAGCATTGGCGCGGCTTAACACTTCCAGCTTCCCACCGATCTTTTCAGGGCGCTCTCGCATACCGGGCTTACTGGAAAAGCTCTGGGCTTTGGTCGTATGCGACCGCTGAAATTGTGAAAACGCCAGGAAAAACCCGGGTTCCCAGCCTTCGCCAATAGAGCTGCCTCACGGAGATCGAACCGAAATCGCGCAGACGCCGCTCCAGAATAGGCCGCGAGCTCAGATTTGTTTTCTCCGCCCTGATGTTGATTCTCAAGACCGTCTCAATCGGGATCGATGGGCTAGGTCACTGGGAGCGACATTGATTATAAGCAATTTCTTGCCATTACCCGCGGATGGGTTTTCGTTTTGCTGCACAGGAAGACCTCAACCTCGCAGCGCTTGCACCGCTGTCCGCGACGCGAGTCACGAGATTTCGGGAGTTTTACCGGAGGCGGGACGCTTCGATTGGCGCAAAAGTCTTTCCTTTCCATAAGTTGCATTTTGGAGCAAGGGTTGCATTTCCGTGACAGAGGATCAGCGATAGCTGAGACGAAAAAATGACTCGCGCAGAGATTGTTACCCACAAGGAAAGGATGAAATGAAAAACGAAATGTGCCTCGCCCTCATACTTCTCGCCGTACTTCCGGCGCATGCGCAGAAGGCCACGGACGCGAATTGCGTCACGAATGCTGATGCCATGACTCTATCGGCTCGGGACTATGCCGTTCGCGTCGACGGATTGCTTCGCGATGTTCATGCCAGATTGCAGCAAATTTCCGAAAGCATGGAAGCCGAACGCGTGACGCCGGAACAAGGTCGCGAATTGAAGCTCGCGGCAACGCGAGAGATGATCGCTCGCCTGGACACCATTTCAGCTGTCTACGATGCGCGGCTGGACTTGAACGAACAGCCCTGCCCGAACGCTGATGCAGTCACCGGTAGCGCTTTCTCTTCGGATGGCGCGGCGCGTCACTCCAATCGCACGGTCAGCGTGAAGGAACTTAGGCAGGAGGCTGTTGCTGCCGCCGCGACTCCACGCAGAGAGCAGGCCGCCCAATGACCATCACTAAGCGTGTGCTCGTACGGCCCCGTCTAGAGCCTCTGTCCCTGACAACGGCAACGACCAGTTGCTTCATTATCCTTTTTCTTGTTCTTCTGAATTCTGGGTGTTGTGCGCAGACAGCATCCGAGCCGGCTTGGCCTCTGCTGGAGGCATCTCTGGGGCAGAAGAGTTCTGGCCAGAGGCTGGCTGCGGTCCGAGTCTTGGGTCTCATCTCCCGCGATCCTCATGCCGCAGAACTCGCAGAAAAGGCATTAAAGGATAGGAACAGCTCAGTCAGGGAGGCGGCGGCCACAGCGTTGGGCAAAATGCACGCCTCCGAAGCAGACGCCAGCTTGAAGCAAGCGCTCAACGACAAGAACCTGCCGGTTGTAATGGCAGCGGCTCATGCTTTGTGCTTGCTGAAGGACCCGGCGTGCTTCGACGCCTACTATGAGGTTTACACCGGCGAACGTAAGAACAATACGAGCATGATTGCTCAGGAAATGAAGGTGCTGCACGACCCGAAGCAAGTGGCTCAGATGGGTTTTGGTGAAGGAATCGGCTTCGTCCCGTTCGGCGGCATTCCCTGGGAGGCCTACCAGACGATCATGAAAGATCGAAAGAGCGGCGCGGCTGCGAAGGCTGCATTGCTTTCAGCTCTTGCGACGGATCCCGAGGCTCGCACCGGCAAGTTGTTGCTGACCGCTAGCCAGAATAAAAACTGGGTGTTGCGGGTCGCTGCGTTGGAAGCCATCGCGAAGCGTGGAGACCCAACCCTATTGCAGGGAATCGAACTGCGGCTTTCCGACTCTCGGCGTGAAGTTAGAATGACCGCCGCGGCTGCAATTATTCATCTTGGGGATCTTGCCAAGACACAAGCGCCAGCACGCGTGAACATTGCCCAAGTGGAGGGACCCGCAGACTAGTCTTGTCGCAGCCATACGTAGCCTGTCATGCTTCACGAGGAAAGCGTTTGGGAAGCCACTGAATGGCTATTGATTCGAGCGGGGCTGGGTTTTCACTCACCCGAGCGTGTGAAGCTGGCCTTGGAACTTCTACTACAGATTGACGCAATCGGACGCGCTTTGCAAAATGGAGGATCAATCTTTTGACAACGATCTGTGGATGATATCCGACTTCGCGAACCGAGACGATCTGATGTTCAGAAAACAGACTTGGAAACTCGTGCGACTGGCTGACAAGAGCTCCGAAAGCTTAACGAACTCCTATCGCCAACTTGAGCCGCGCGCCGAAATCCCGAGCGAGCCTAGCGAGTGGAGGGGCCCGAATCTTAGCTGGCGGAGGGAGAGGGATTCGAACCCCCGGTACGGTTTCCCGTACATCGGTTTTCAAGACCGACTGTTTCAACCACTCACACATCCCTCCGGGGCTTGGGCGTCAGTCGAAACTAGTTTACACCAA
>JASIEN010000616.1 GCA_030045935.1 Candidatus Sulfotelmatobacter sp. | reverse complement strand
AATAAAGACCGGTTCCGTGCCAATGATTCGATCCAGATTTTGTAATGACATTGACGACTGCCCCGCCGGAGCGCCCGAGTTCTGCCCCGTAAGAATTTGATGAAACGCGGAATTCCTGCACGACTTCATTCGAGAACTGATAGGGCGCGCGGTACAGTCCGCGAGCCTGCGCGTAGAACGCGTTATTAAAATCGCCGCCGTCGACAAGAAAACTGTTCTGGAATCCGCGAACGCCGCCGAAAGAGAGATCGCCGTTGGTCGCAGAAGTCAGGCTGCGCGGGTCTTGCGTCACTCCGGGCGAGAGCAGCATCAGATCGGAGAAGCGGCGGCCATTGAGCGGCAGATCGGCGATGGCGCGCTCGTCGATCAAAGTTGAGACCGGTGCGGGCAAAGGATCGACGAGCGCAGGCGCTCCCGACACCGTGACCTGCTCGTGCGCACCGGCAATGCTGAGATGAAATTCGATCTCGGCTGCGGCGCCCACGTCAACGTGAACCAGCGGCGTAAGCTGGGGCGACATTCCCTGCGCCGCGACGCGGGCAGAGTAGTCGCCCGGCGGTAGCAGATCGAGCGAAAAGCGTCCTTCGGCATCGGATGTTGCTTCGTAGCGCGTGCCCGTCGCCGCGTTTACGGCGACGATCGACGCTTGCGCAATGCGGCTGCCGCTGGGATCGACGACCGTGCCGTGAATTGCGCCCGTAGCGGCATCCTGGGCTGTTAGAGATAATTGGGATACCGCGATTGGGAACATTAGCAAAAAGATGGCGAGGCAGAGCCGCGTGCGAGGCATAGGCTTCCCTTCGTGGCCGAAGTCTGCTCGGGACCGCGCTGACCGGAAGGCGCGTGGGAAACCGGTTCCCTTTGTAGCATGAGAGTGGCGGGATTTTCCGTGATGGAGAGGGATTCTTTTGTGTGCAGTGCCAGACTGGGAATTTTGGAGAAGGTGCAGGCGCGTGGTATGGTCGATGTTCCTGCAGAGCTCGGACTTATCGCTCAGGATCAGCAAACCCAAGGTCCCCGTTCGACGCGCTCGCTGCGCTCGTTCGCTCAGGGCAGGCTCTCGACTCCGCGGATGATCCCGCTACGCAGGACCATCCACTCCGCTCGGGATGACAGCGCTGAGGGAGTTTCCAGAGTACGGAAATATGATTCGATCGTTTAAGGGAGTACGGCCGGTCATTCCGGCAAGCTGTTATGTCGACGAATCCGCCCAGATTATCGGTGACGTGATACTGGGCGAGCACGCTTCAGTGTGGATGAATGCCGTCCTGCGTGGCGACGTCCATGAGATTCGCATCGGCGCGCACTCCAACATTCAGGATTGCGGCGTGCTGCATGGCATGAAGCAGCAGTTCGGCGTGTATGTCGGAGAATATGTTACGGTCGGGCATTCGGTCACGCTGCACGGCTGCGTGGTGGAAGACCGCTGCCTGATCGGGATGGGCTCGATTATTCTGAATGGTGCGAAGATCGGCGCGGGATCGATCATCGCGGCGGGAACACTGATTCCCGAGGGAACCGTCGTCGAGCCGAGGTCGTTGTGGATGGGATCTCCGGGCAAATTCCGCCGCAAGCTGGAAGAGAAAGATCAGGAAACGATCATGCGGTACGCAAGGAATTATTTGGGGTATACGGAGGAGTATTTGAAAGAAAGTACCTAGTACCCGGTACTCAGAAGCCAGTCGCTACGCTGAGATTGCTGGCAACTGGGTACTAAGTACTGCGTACCGGGTACTTACTGCGCAATGATCAAAGCCATCCGAGGAACGCGAGATATTCTGCCGCCGGAGACGGGGCTGTGGAACTTCGTCGAGTCGGCGGTGCGCGATGTCTTCCGCGCCTACAATTTCCAAGAAATTCGCACGCCGATTTTCGAGTCCACGGAGTTGTTTGCTCGCGGAGTGGGCGAAGAAACAGATATTGTTTCGAAGGAGATGTACACGTGGGAAGATCGCGGACGGGCCGAGAGCGACAAAGGCCAATCTCTCACTCTCCGACCCGAAGCCACGGCCGGTATCGTGCGCGCCTATATCGAGCACAAGCTTTGGGACCGCGGCCTGAACAAGCTCTATCTTATCGGCCCAATGTTCCGTCGCGAGCGTCCGCAGAAAGGGCGCTACCGGCAGTTTTATCAGATCGACGCCGAAGTCATTGGCCCGCCAAGTTCGGGCAGCGACTCAGCCGCGCGCGATGCAGAAGTGATCGAGATGCTTGCCACGCTGCTTGATCGCCTGGGCATCACCGGATGGAATCTTCAGCTGAATTCTGTCGGCTGCCCGAACGACCGCGACCAATTTAATGCGGCACTGCGCAAAGCATTGGAGCCGGTCGTCGCCAAAATGTGCGTCGATTGCCAGCGGCGTGCGGTAACGAATCCGTTGCGCGTGTTCGACTGCAAAGTGCCGGAAGATGAGCCGATTATCGAAAAGCTGCCGCGCATCAGCCAGTTTCTGGACGAGCCCTGCCGCAAGCACTTTGAAGAGGTTCAGGAAATTCTGAAATCTGTGGGCGTGCCGTTCATCTTGAACGATCGCCTGGTGCGCGGGCTTGACTACTATACGCGCACGGCGTTTGAGTTTACGCATGGCGCATTGGGGGCGCAGAATGCAATTCTGGGCGGCGGCCGCTACGACGGGCTGAGCGAATCTCTCGGTGGCCCCCCAGCTCCGGGGATTGGGTTCGCCATTGGCGAAGACCGGCTGGTAATGTCGCTGCAAGAAGCGGCTGAAAGCGTAATGAAAAAGCCTGACGTGTATGTGGCCCCGCTCGGTGCGGGGATGAACCGAGATGCCGCGCGGCTGGCGCGCGAATTGCGGCGGCATGATTTGATTGTCGATCTGGGCGACGAAAACTTCCGGCTGAAAAAATCGTTTGAAGCCGCGACTCGCGCAGGAGCCAAATATATTTTGATTGTCGGCGAGAACGAAGTGAAGGCGGACGCATTTGCGCTGAAGAATCTGGCCACAGGCGCGCAGGTTTCGGTGCCACGCGGTGAATTGGCGCAGAGGATTCAAGAGACACTGTAAGCAATCTGGCGTCATCCTTTCGCAGTTTCAGGGCAGGCTCTGAGCGGAGCCGTTTTTTCAGGCGAAGCGAAGGATCTCACTGTACGCAGGCCATTGCGCATCGAGATTCCTCGCCCCACAGGTAAAGACGTGGGGCTTCGGAATGACGCAGCGGTAGAGGAATTCGCGCCGTGGTGGCAGCTTTAAATGATCTTGACTCAAGGGGAAGAACCATGAAACGCCTCCCATCAATTATTTCTGTGGTTTGCTTTGCCGCAGCTCTGACGCACTCGCAGACTCCTGCTCCCGCCAAGCCTCTGTCTCCTCTCGAGCAGACTTTAATCGCCAATGAGAAAAACTTGATCGAAGCCAAAAAGAAAGACGATGACGAATACTTCACACGCGTGCTCGCCGACGGCTTTGCCCTGGTCGAGATCGATGGCAAATTGCACGAGCAGCCGGAGGCCGTGGACGAGTTGGGCGATTCTGATCTGATTGAGTTAACGCCATATGACATGAAGGTTTTGCCCGTCTCCACCGACGCTGCGATCGTCACCTACGACGCGATTTTCCGCGAGGCCCCGAAAGAAGATGAAGGGCCGCAGCCGCGCTATCAGCATTTCAGCTCATTCTGGGTAAAACAAGGAGACCAGTGGAAGCTGAAGTTTCAGCAGGCAACGGCTGCGCATTATGGAGACTGGTAGGCGACATCTCGCGTTTCAAAGTTTGAAGGGTACGCAGCATGGTGCGACATGCCTTTTCTGGCGTTCTCCCTGATTTAGCTTTCTCCCAGGTCTGGGGTTT
>JASIEN010000615.1 GCA_030045935.1 Candidatus Sulfotelmatobacter sp. | reverse complement strand
TGCGCTGGGCAATTTCGTCTTCCGGCCACGATCAGATCTGATACTCTCCGCCGAGTTCAGACGTTTGCACACTTTCCCCGTCTATGATCCAGCGAGTATCACGAATCAGGTAAATCTTGCCATGGGGGTCTTGTTCTGAACGTGCTTCGAGGCGCGAAAATTCGAATGCTGGTTCCCCTGTTGGCTTCCTCTCTGCTGGCAAGCGCCCAAAATGTAGATCTTAAAGCGAAAGTAGAGCTGACGAGGAATGGCGCCCACGTACATGATGCCTCAAGGGTTGTGATCTGGCTTACCCCGCTGGGCACGACCCCCGCACCGTTACCGCTGGTTCAGACCGGCGTCATCCCGCAATTAGTGCAAAAGAACAAGGCCTTTCATCCTTCGTTGCTGGTGGTTCCGGCTGGGGGAAAAGTGGAGTTTCCCAATCGCGATCCATTCTTCCACAATGTATTTTCGTTGTTCGATGGCAAGCGCTTCGATCTGGGGCTATATGAGAGCGGTTCGAGCCAGTTCGTGACCTTTGACAAGCCGGGCATTTCATATATTTTTTGCAACATTCACGCGCAGATGAGCGCAGTGGTGATCGCGTTAACGACGCCCTACTATGGCATCTCGAATTGGCGGGGCGAACTCGGCATCGGTAAGGTGGTGCCGGGCCGGTATCAACTGCATATCTTTCATCCGTCGGTTGCGCCAGAAGTGCTGCGCGCTGCCGAGCGGGAGGTCACGGTAACTTCAGACGACTCGTTCTTAGGAAACTTCACGCTGACAGAATCGAACCTGGAGGTCGCGCACAAGAACAAGTATGGGCGCGATTATGACCGGCCTGACCCGGATAGTCCGGCGTATGCCAGGCCGTGAGTCGGCGTCGCTGGTCGCTGGTCGTTTCGTTAGCATCTAAGCGCTACTTACCGGAAAGGCGAAGGACCGACAACTAACGAGTAACAAAATAAGGAAAGGGCGCGCCATTCAGCGCGCCCTTTCTGCCTCTGACCTTCACTGCACCTACATCGACGAATTTGCGATTAGCGATGACCACCGCCGCCACCACCCGAGTGGCCGCCACTACTTCCGCTGGAGTGTCCCCCGCTATTTGGGGCACTATGCGAGCCGCTGCCATAGCTGCCGCGACTGCCACCATAGCTGGGGGCGCTATAACCTCCACGTCCGTAGGCCCCGCCATAACCTCCATACCCATATCCGCCGTTTGAGCGTGGCTGTGCGATCGGTTGCCGCATGTTGAGTTGTGGACGCGAGTAGCTGCCGTAGCCACCGGCCCGGTTATCTGCGCCTGAGGTCGAACCGCGCGAATAGCTTGAACTCGAACCGGGCGATGTGCGATTCCAGTAGCTGCCGCTTTCGCCCGAGCGGCCGTTGGATCCGGCTTCGCTGCGTCCGGCAGTTTCGCCGGTGCGCGAAGTGGAATCATTACCGCTGCGCGAAGATGGAGTAAAGCGGTGCCACTCGCTGTTGCTCGATGCGCCACGATTTCCGGCTGCAGAATCTGACCGGCTGGCTGACGAGGATGGCGTGCTCTGCGAGCGTCCCGAGGTTTCCCCCCGGTTGGCGGACACTCCCGCACTTGGTTTCGAGGAAGAGGCCGTGGCACTGCGAGATGCAGCGCCATTTGCTCTTCCAGCCGCCGATTCGTGTGCTTCCGATCCTCCTCCCTCGCGTCCTCCCGCATACGCAGAGGAGACGTGGCTCTGCTGCATCGATTGCTGTAAATGTGCTGTTTGTTGCTCGAATGATTGCGGGTGCGAGGTGCTCTGCGTTCCGTAGAAGTGCTGGGCCGCTCCGTTGTGGATAGTGGAGGGTGAAGCTTCACGTCCGCTGGCCGACAAGCTCGCCTTCGTAGGGACAACCGGCATGTTGCCGGTCATCATGCGCGCGCCGCTGATCTGGGAGTGGGTTGCGGAGACGGCAGACACGCGTCCCGCACCGAACTTGTTCCCGGCAACCGTCGACATCGCGCCGCCGATATGCGGATCATTCAAGTGCGCCATGTTTGAGAAGCGCGTGCCCGCGTGAAGCGGAGCGATCCCGCCGAAGCGGTTGAGCGTGCCAAAGCGGTTGTATCCCACCCATCCGAAGCGGCCCCCATATCCGCCCCACCAAGGGAAGAAGCGGTCACCAGGCCCAATGGGGAGCCAGCCGAAGCCGCCCCATCCACCCCAGCCCCAACCGAAGCCGAAACCAAATCCGAAGCCCCAACCAAAACCAGGCCAGCCGAAGAATGACACATATGCTGGCGCCCAGAACGGCTGGTACCAACCCCACACCGGCCCCGGCCACCAGGCCCAAGCGCCGCCATACCAGAACCAGCGGCCATAGTGATAAGGCGCCCATCCCCAAGGCTCGTAGCCGACCCAAGTCCATCCGTAGTAAGGCTCCCATGTCCAACTGCCATCACGATAGGGGGCCCAATCGGCAGGCTCATTCGGAACCCACACATCTCCGTAGTCAGGGACGTTCTGCCAGCGCCCGTAAGCATCAAGATCTTCCGATCCCGTGTAATAGCGGTTGGTGTGACGCCACGAGTTGGCACTGTGAATCATGCGGTCGCGCTCGGTGTTGAAGATGTCCCAATCATCACGCGGAGGGGCCGGGCTGATTTTGTATTGCGCATCGGCGCCCGAGCCGCGAATGGTAGCCATCTCTCCTTGCTTAACTTGGGCGATACCCTGCGGCGTTGAAATCTGCGCCTCGCCCTTGCGCACGATTACGATACTGTCCCCATCGGGATGAACTTCGATGCGGTAAATACCGTCTTTGTGTGCGGGATGAACACCGACGTTGGGAGTGTCGATCTCCGGTTCGGCTTGGCTTTCGCCGAAAACGGTGTAAGTCGCGAGTCCTTGCGCGATTTGAATTTGAATATATTGCCGGGTGAAGTTCGCGATGTTGGCCTGCGAGTTTGGCGCGACGCGGAGAATGTTGGAGTAGTCAAGCTGCACTTCGGCGCGGGAATCGGGACCGGTAGAAACCTTATCTCCGTTCACCACCGGCTGATTGAGAACGGCAGCGGACCACGTACCGGAATCACCACGCTGAGTGGAGACTTGGCCCTTCATCATGCTGATGTGGCCGACGCCTTGATCGGTCTTAGCCGGGCCTTCGCCAGTTGGGCCGCCGGGCTGCGCTTCCGGCATCTGCGGTTGGTCGTATCCTGGTTGTTGATTGCCGTTGGGAGGTGGAGGCGGCGGAGCTTGCGGCGGCTGTTGCTGAGGCATTCCAATCTCCATTGGCGCGCTGGGCTGCTCCGATGGGCCCGGACCTTCCTCGGTCGTCTGCGCCTGAACGCTCGACAAGACGCCCGCTAGCGCCAAGATCAAGATTGCAACGTTCGTTATGAATTCTTTTTTCATTACCTGCTCCGGAATCAGCCCCAAACTATTAACCCCGAAAATGACAGATTAGTACGCTACTAGGAAATGCAAGTACGGGGCCAAAGCTCGGAATACGCTGAGCCAATAAAGGCCGTGTTTTCAATGTGTAAGGAAACCGAAAATCGCGCCGAGAAAGCCGGAACCCAACACGGTGGCCGCAGTCGGCCAACCTGGTGGCTTTCGGCCAGTCGGTGGGCGAAACCGGCTTGTCGCCAAAACGTCGGCTGTTCTTTAAGGGAGTTTGTTGCTCGCAAAGACAAAGGCCCGGGCCTAACCCTCCTTCTCGCCCTCATCCGCAATGCCAATCTTCGACAGCCGATAGCGCAATGCATTGCGAGATAATCCCAGCAGGCGCGCGGCCTGGCTTTTGTTGCCGCTGGCGCGGCGCAGAGCTTCCAGGATCATTTCGTCCTCCCACCGTTCCAGGGTCATGCCTTCAGGGAGAAAAGCATTCCCACCATCGCTCTTTGCCGGCCGCGAATCGAGATGAATGTCGGAGGCAGCGAGCACTGGCCCTTTGCTGAGGGCGCAGGCCCGCTCGATGATGTTTTGCAGTTCACGAACATTTCCCGGCCAGTGATAGCTCACCAGAATCTGCATGGCATCGGGTGTAATGCCGGTGATCTTTTTGGCCGAGTCTGCATCGAAACGTGAAATAAAAAGATTCACCAGTTCAGGAATGTCTTCCTTGCGCTGGCGCAAGGGGGCGATGTCGATTGGAACCACATTGAGACGATAGTAGAGATCTTCGCGGAACGTTCCCTGCTCGAGTGCTTCACGCAGATCACGGTTGGTGGCCGCGATCAGCCTGACATCGACTTTTATGGTTTTCGTTCCGCCCAGACGCTCGAAATCGCGCTCCTGCAAGACGCGAAGAAGTTTCACTTGAGTTGCAGGAGGGACGTCTCCAATCTCATCGAGAAACAGCGTCCCTTTGTCAGCCAATTCAAATTTGCCCGGCTTGCTGGTAGTTGCACCGGTGAACGCTCCTTTTTCATATCCGAAGAGTTCGCTTTCCAGCAGGTTTTCGGGAATGGCCGTGCTGTTAATTTTTATGAAGGGTCCGGAAGCGCGGCGTGATTTTTCATGAATTGCGCGAGCGATCAGATCTTTGCCGACTCCGCTTTCACCTCCCAGCAACACGGTTGAATTGGTCGGCGCCACGCGTTCAACGGTAGCCAGTACTTCCTGCATCCTGGCGCTGCGCGCCACGATGTTGGGGTGGGCGTAGCGCTTGCCCAAAGCTTCCCGCAGTGAACGATTCTCTTCGCGCAGGGCATTAACGTCGAGCTCTTTGCGGATGACCATGCGCATTTCATTCAATGAGAACGGCTTCAGCACATAGTCGGCCGCTCCGGCTTTCATGGCGTCGACTGCTGTTTCCACGCTGCCGAAAGCGGTCATGACAATGACGGGCAGTGCTGTATTCTGCCGCTTGATTGCCTGCAAAAAACCGAGGCCGTCCATTCCGGGGAGCTTCAGATCCGTCACAACTAAGTCAATGTGATTTTCATGCAGGAGTCTCAGCCCGGATTCAGCATCTGCCGCAGAGAGCGTGGCGAAACCGGCTTCCCCCAGATTCAACTCGAGTAGACGCCGCATCTTGGCTTCGTCTTCGACGATGAGAATGGTTTGCATAACGTGTGGAGCGCTCAGAGCAGTCCGTATCTTTTATTTTGGCGCAGACATGGCCGGATCGGCAGCAGGAAAGAACATGACGAATGAGGCTCCATGGTGCAGGTCCGGCGCTGCACCCACGGATTGTCTGTTTTCAACCCGTATGCTGCCATGATGTCCGTCTATGATTCTGGAGACGATCGATAGTCCCAAACCAACTCCGGTCTTCTTGGTGGTCACGAACGGATTGAAAATTTGTTCGCGCAGTTCGGCAGGAATTCCCGGGCCAGTGTCTTCGATGCGAACCTCCACACCATAGCCGCGGGAACCATTCACCGTCCAAGCGGCAACCCGCAAGGCTCCGCCCCCGCTTCCCATCGCATCATAAGCGTTTTGGATAAGATTGACGAAAGCCTGCTCGCAGAGACTCTCATCGAGCGGAACTCGCGGCAAGTTCGGGTGATAGTCACGTTCCACTCGCACCGCTCCATTTTTTTGCGCCAAAGACACAGAGTGCAAAGCGCGATCAAGCACAGCCGTGATGTCTTGCGGCGCCAGTTCAACGTGAAGTGGACGGGCGAAATCAAGAAATCGCGTGACCAGGGCGCTGAGGCGATTGGTCTCGCCCGAGATGTTGTTTGCCAGTTCATTCGCGAGCTGATCGGTCTGGCTCATTTTTTCCTGAAGCATTTCGACCGAGCCCTTGATGACGCCAAGGGGATTGCGAATCTCATGCGCGAGCCCGGCCGACATTTGTCCCAACGCGGCCAGTCTTTCTGACCGCCGTGCTTCCGCTTGCGCCTGCTCGAGCCGGCGATTTGTTTCCGCCAAGGTTCGGGCTAGATCCTGATAGCGCTTGATCTGGCGCCGGTTTTCCACTATGAAACGGTTGACGACCATGGCCGCAAGAAAGAAGAAAAGGATGCGAATGCCGAGCAGGCCATAACTTTCTGCGTTGATTTCGTACTCCTGCAACGCCGGATAAAGAAAAGAGCAATATGCCGCGGAAGCGAGGGCGGTCCACAGCAGGGTCGCGAGCGGGCTGAAATATTCGGCCGCAGTCACAACCGGCAGGAAGTAAACCGGCCAGTAACTGCTGTTGATACTGGCGTGCTCGCCCGTATGATCGATGAGAAGCGTGGCCAAAGCGATCTTCAGCAGCACGACATAAGCCGGGCCGCGCCGCGGAACCCTTCTCAGAAACCAGTTTTCTAGCAGTTGAACCAGTCCGATTGCCAGTAACGTGAACTGCTTGTGGATTTCAGCGATCGGTGGCAGGAACGCGAGCACGGCGAGAAACACCAGCCATAACACATCCATCCAGTCGATCGCCCGGCGTTTAGATACGCTCACGGCGGGGTCGTCCGGAACAGTTGCGCCGGAAGCCGAAATAGGTTGCAGCATCCCGGCGTTAGTCTTTTTGGTTTCTGCTATCACTGCGGCCTGCATTGCTAAGACCATCAGAACGCAAGCCGCTGTTCAGAGTCAATCTCACTTCTTGGGCGGGCTGTCGTGACTTTGCGCTGAAGGATGTGAGGTTGGTTGAGATTTGGTCTGCGGAGATGAATTCTTCTGCTGCTGCACTGTGCTTGATTTCTGCTGCTCATCCTGGTGCGGCGGCTCATCTCTGCGCACGACCGGAGCCGGCGTCTTGGCTGACGAACGCGATGCTTGCTCAGAAGGCTGCGATGATTGTCGCTGCCCGCCGTTGCCTTTAGCACGCGAACCGGAGTTTGCCTGATTGGAGACGGGCTTTGCCGGCTCGGGAGTTCCTTGCTCCTCCCAGACTCGCGTTGCATGACTTTGTGTGTTGCTGCCG
>JASIEN010000614.1 GCA_030045935.1 Candidatus Sulfotelmatobacter sp. | reverse complement strand
GAATGGGTCGACTCCGTGACCGGAGAGACTTTCGAGAATCGCAACCCCGCCGACACGCGCGACTTGGTGGGAATTTTTCAGAAATCGGCCAAGGCTGACGTCGACGCCGCAGTCGATGCCGCGAAGCGTGCTTTTGCGAGATGGCGCCTCGTGCCCGCGCCGAGACGCGCCGAACTGGTGTTTCGCGCCGCTGAGATTCTCATTGAACGCAAAGAAGAACACGCCCGCGAGATGACTCGCGAAATGGGCAAGGTTCTGAACGAGACCCGCGGCGATGTGCAGGAAGCGATCGACGCGGCTTACTACAACGCCGGCGAAGGGCGAAGGATGTTCGGCCCAACCACGCCTTCCGAGTTGCCAAACAAATTTGCCATGGCCGTGCGGCAGCCGATTGGCGTTTGCGGCATGATCACGCCGTGGAATTTTCCCATGGCGATTTCTTCGTGGAAGCTGTTGCCGGCCATCGTTTGCGGAAACACCTGCATCATCAAACCCGCGCAGGACACGCCGCTTTCCACGTTCAATCTAGTTCGCGCACTCACTGATGCCGGGGTTCCAAAGGGAGTAGTAAACATCGTCACCGGATTCGGCCCGGAAGTGGGAACTCCGCTGGCCGAGCATCCTGATGTGCGGGCGGTTTCTTTGACAGGATCGTCAACCGTGGGACGAATTATCGGCGGCATCGCGGCTAAGAGTTTCAAGCATTGCTCGCTCGAACTTGGCGGCAAGAACCCCATGATCGTGCTCGACGACGCGAATCTTGATTTGGCGATTGAAGGCGGCCTGTGGGGCGGATTTGGCACCACCGGCCAGCGCTGCACAGCTACCAGCCGCATCATTGTGCAGAAAGGCGTGTATCGCGAATTTGTGGAACGTTATGTCGCGCGCGCCAAAAAGCTGCGGGTGGGCAATGGGCTTGATGAAACTACCGAGATGGGACCAGCGATCAATGAGAAGCAGTTGCAGACCGATTTGAGCTATGTCGATATCGGTAAGAATGAAGGAGCCAAGCTGATGTGTGGCGGAAACCGGCTGGATCAAGGCGATTACAAGCATGGGTTCTTCATGCAGCCGACTGTATTCATCGATGTCGATCCGGAGATGCGCATCGCGCAGGAAGAAATTTTCGGGCCGGTGGTTTCGATCATTGCTTGCGACAGAATCGAAGATGCCATTGAAATCGCGAACGGAATCGAATATGGCCTGTCATCTTCGATCTACACCAAAGATGTGAACAAGGCATTCGGCGCCATTCGCGATCTTGATGCCGGCATCACTTATATCAACGCTCCGACGATTGGGGCGGAGGTGCATCTGCCGTTTGGCGGCACCAAGGCAACCGGCAACGGCCATCGCGAAGGCGGCATCGGAGCACTCGATTTCTACACCGAGTGGAAGTCGGTTTACGTGGATTACTCGGACAAGCTGCAAAAAGCGCAGATCGACAGAGCGGAATAGTGAAAATAAGAGTCACCACGGAGGCGCGGAAAAACCTTCAAATGACGTTCTCGGTGCCTCTGTGACTCCGTGGTGAAAAAGTTGGTTCGATTTCTTTGCGTGCTCTGCGGCCTCGGCGGTTAGAATTTCGTTATGCCGCTCACCCAATCCCGCGAAATCACCGCCGCCAGCCGTCTCGAAAACGTCCGCTACGCGATTCGTGACCTCGCTTGCGTCGCCGATGAAGTCATTCGACAAGGCCACAAGGTCCTGCCGCTGAACGTTGGCGATCCGCTCAACTTTGATTTTCAGACGCCGCCGCACATTATCGAAGCCGCGTATAAAGCCATGCGCGATGGCAAGAACGGATACGCGCCCTCACCTGGCATTCCCGAAGCGCTGGAGGCGATTCGCGGCGAGGCTGCGCGCAAGGGCATCACCACAGTGCGGGACGTGTTCGTCACTTCGGGCGTAAGCGAGACGG
Source organism: Candidatus Sulfotelmatobacter sp. (assembly GCA_030045935.1). Lineage (GTDB taxonomy): Bacteria > Acidobacteriota > Terriglobia > Terriglobales > Acidobacteriaceae > Sulfotelmatobacter. Next base: position 11,697 of record JASIEN010000614.1, on the reverse strand, counting down.
TCGATCTTTGCATTTCCGCGCTGGTAAATCCGGGCGAGAACATTTTGACGCCCAAGCCGGACTACCCGTTGTATTCCGCGGTTTTGTGCAAGCTGGGCATTGATCTGAATAGTTACGATCTGAATGAAGAAGACGCGTGGCAGCCCGAACTCGCCGACATCCAGCGCAAGCTGAGCCCGCACGCTCGCGCGATCGTGCTTATCAATCCCAATAATCCCACCGGCTCTCTCTGTTCGCGGCAAATCCTCGAACAAATTGCAGAACTGGCGCGGCGGCACAATCTGGTAGTTTTCTCCGACGAAATCTACGACAAGCTGATTCTGGATGGTCCACCCGAAAACCCCACGCCGCATATTGCCTTCGCCGCCATCGCGCCAGAGGTGCCTTGCATCACCTTTGGCGGCATGTCGAAAAATTATCTCGCCCCGGGATGGCGCATCGGCTGGGGCATCGCTTCGGGCGACGCATCTGCAATCAAGCCTTATATCGAGGGTATTCATCGATTGTTGCGCGCGCGCTTGTGCGCGAATCATCCTGAGCAGTACGCAATCAAGGCCGCACTTGAAGGACCGCAGGATCATTTGATTGAAGTACGTCGCAAGCTGCGCTCCCGCCGTGATCTCACGCAGCGCTGGTGCGAGTCGACTCCGCGCATAAGCTGCGTCGCTCCGCGTGGGGCTTTCTATGCTTTTCCGCGCATCGATATTCCTGAGAGCGACGAAGTCTTCGTGAAGGAACTGATTCGGCAGAAGCACGTCATGGTCGTGCACGGCTCAGGCTTCGGGCAGAAGCCGGGAACACAGCATTTCAGGATTGTGTTCTTGCCGGATGAGGCGACGCTGACAAAAGCGTATGCGGGGATTGCCGAGTTTATCGTGCAGCGATATGGCGCTTGACCGAGGCCAGATTCCTGCCTTGTGACCATGGTACAATGACCATGATCGCAAGCGTCGAATGAAAACCAAAACCATCCCCGCTGGCGCCTTCAAGGCCCGCTGCCTCGCCATCATGGATGAAGTGCAGGCCAAGCGCCAATCTGTCGTGATCACGAAGCGCGGCAGGCCTGTGGCGAAGCTCGTGCCCGTCGAGGAAAAGAAAGATGACATCTTCGGCTTTTACAAGGGCAAGATTAAGGTCACCGGAGATGTTGTTTCCCCGGCATTGACTCCCGAAGAGTGGGGTGATCTTTATTGATCCTGCTCGATACACACGTGGTCGTCTGGCTGGCGTCAGGCGAACCACGGATTTCTGATCGTGCCCAATCTGCAATCACCAGCGCCCGACAATTGGCACGTGGGATGGCCATCTCAGACTTCACGTTGTTCGAGTTGAGCATGTTGTTCCGCAAGAAACAGTTCCGTCTCATCACGAGCCCGGAGTCCTTTCTGTCCGATGTGGAGCGCCGCTTCGTAGTACTCCCGGTTACCGCCAACATCGCACTTCAGGCGTACGAGTTACCCTCCGACTATCCCAAAGATCCAGTCGACCGCATCATCGGAGCCACGGCGCTGATCGAAGATATTCCCTTGCTCACTGCGGACCGCGAAATTCGAAAATCGCGAGCAGTGCCAACCATTTGGTGACTGTTATCCAGCTTCCTCTTTCCTCGCGAATCTGCTTAAATCGAATTTAGAAAGAACATCGGCATCGCGGTGTTCTCATAATCGTGGTCGACATTCATTCGCACATTCTTCCGGAAGTAGACGACGGCTCGAAGTCGTGGGAAATCTCTGTTGCCATGTGCCGCATGGCAGTGGGCGACGGCATCACGCACCAGGTCGCCACCCCCCACGCCAACGACACCTATCACTACGACCGCGCGTATCTACAGAGCCTCGTCGATCACTTGCAATCGCTGATCGGACCCCCGCTCACCCTCAGCCTGGGCTGCGATTTTCATCTTTCTTACGACAATTTGCAGGATGTGCTCGCCAATCCCGCACGCTATGCCATCGGAAGCACACAATACATGCTGATTGAATTGAGCAACTACAGCGTGCCGCAGATGATCGGCGATTGTTTCACGCGATTGGGAGATCGCGGCGTCACCGCGATCATCACGCATCCTGAGCGCAATCCGATTCTGCGGGAGAGCCCGCAACGCGTTGTGGAATGGGCCGAGCAAGGATGCGTAATTCAGGTGACAGGTTCTGCCCTGACGGGATTCTGGGGCGAACGCGTGCGCCGCGCCGCGCAGTGGCTTTTGGAGCACGATGCCGTGCATGTGCTCGCGACCGATGCTCACGACACTGAGAAGCGGGTACCCATCCTTTCGAGAGCACGCGATGCGGTCGCGGAAATCTGCGGTGACGAGACGGCGCAGGCTTTGGTGGAGGCGAACCCGGCAGCGATTGTCACCGGCCAGCCGCTACCTTACTTCCCGCGGCCGGTGATGAGCGATTATCGCAGGGGCAAGTAGCGGAACGATCGGCGATCCGATCTTGGTTGCCTCCGAACCTGCGCGGCGAATTTCACAATCATTTCATATTCGGCCTTGCCGGAGTGTGCGATAATACCGGCCCTCTCCGCCGACTGCCCGCATAATCCCATAAGGAAGGTGTCCCATGAAGCTGCGTTCTCTCACCATTGCGGTTAACCTTAGCATTGTTTTCTTCACCTTCTTGAGCCAACAAGCGCTCGCGCAGGAGGATCGCTCCAGCTTCCGGATGCAGATCACACGGCCGAACCATCCGGTCGAATCTCAACCCTTAAACACTGCCGATGGAGTGATGGTGCCTCTGTTTTATGGATTTTCCGTTCTTCCGCCGACCGATGGAAGCGGCCTCGACGAGTGGCCCTGCCAGCCTACGAGCGGATCGAATAGCGCGGACTGTTCCAGCATCGCCGACGGCGGCCTGGTTGTCGGGATTCCCTATTACACGTGGTCGTACGCTGATTGCGACGCTTCTTCGTCGACGAGCACCAATTGCGGCCAGGTCCTTTGGAGCTACGAAGACGATACGGGCGACAACACCGATGACCTCGTCGTTTCTGTGGTGGCCAAGCAGGGAACGGCCTTCCTTCTGGACACCGGAAGCACAAATCTGGGTGTGAATAGCGCTGCGGTCGGTTCAACGGTAGTCCTTTCCAAGGACGTCGCCTTCGGCACCCTCGGCGCCACGGGGAAAAACAATGGATACTGCGCCGGCAGCAAAAGGACCTGCTCGAATCCGCTGCCTTCGGCGCCGATCACCATTACGGTGAACACGACGATCGGAAGGTACAAGCTCATAAAGAGCTTCAAGATCGTTCTGGAGTAATTCGACCGCGCTGATTCACCGGATTCGATCTCAAGCGGACAGGAAACAATGCGGCCAGGGTTGGCGGGCTGAAGCCCGCCAACGTCTTTGGCCAGACAGCTCTCTCAGCGGCCGGAAGACAGCTTTCACTCGACGTGAATATCGCCCGACCCGGTACGCAAGGTCAGCATTGGCCCTCCGCCATTGGCCTTGCCAATGATCTGCTTACGGGTATCGTTCACGCGCCCTTGCACGGTCGTGTTAATCGCTTCGCCGATTTCGATCGAGCCCGAGCTGGTGGAGATGTTAGCGTCGAAAGCAGCATTCTGCGGCAGGCGCACATGAACGTTCCCCGATCCGGTGCGGATTTCCCACGTTCCGGTCTGCGTGCCTTCGGCTGTAATGTCGCCGCTGCCGGCTTCGCCGCGAAATGCACCCTGAATCCCGCGTGCCGTAATGTTGCCTGAGCCGGTGTGCAGGTCGATGTCCCCGCCGCCTGTTTCCTCAAGCTCAATGTCTCCGCTGCCGGCACCCCCGCGCACCGGTCCCGAGATATCATGCGCCCGCACATCGCCCGAGCCGGTTTGAATGCGAATTTCCCCTGTGAGCTGCGAAAGCCGCATGTCTCCAGAACCGCTTTGCAGATCGGCATTGCCGTGAATGTCTGAGATCGTTTGATCGCCCGAGCCGCTGTGTGTGCGGACCGATGTGTCGGAGGGCACGGTGATTTCGTAATCCACCGCGATGTCATGCACGTTCACGTAATCGATATGGATATTATTGCCATCCTGCCGAATGGGAGGGTTTTTCTCGATCTCCTCCACGTCCCCGTGGCGATCACCCGTGAACCACCGGTCACCGACATAGATTTTTCCGTGGATGGAGACGGTGCCAGCGGGCCCGCTTCGGATTGTAATGTCACCGGAACGGGTGAGAACTTCAAGGTTCACTCCGCCGCTCACCTGGAAGGTCTTGTCAAAAGCGCCTTGCGGGGTGCGGGCAAGGGCAAGGGTTGAGGCGAGAACGATGACCACGAGGTGTGAAACAGCTTTTCGGGAGGTTCGGGAGAGAAGCTGGATTGTCATGGTGTTCGCTCCAAAGCATTCTAAAAATGCCCAGCGCGCCCGCCGTCGCATCGCCCGTCATGCGGCGCAGCGGAGAAAAGCTCTTGTCACTGGGCACTCACTACTGCAGTACAACCTGATCGCCTTCTTTTAGCCCGCTGAGGACTTCGGTTTTCGCCCCGTTCGAGATGCCGATGTTAACCGCAACCTTTTCCTTGCCGTCCTTCGCCTTAGGATTTGGAATCTCAACGGATGCTTTCTTGTCTTTGTCGTAGATGATCGCGCCTTCGGGAATCTGGAGAACGTTCTTATGTTCTTCCAGAATGATTTCAGCATTGGCCGTCATTTCGGCTTTTAGCTCACCGCCCGGATTCTGAATCGAGACGCGCACCTCAAACGTCGTCACGTTATCTTTCTCCACGCCCATGGGAGAAATTTTTGTGACTTTGCCATAGAACGTCTTGTCTTTGAACGACTCGACCTTGATGCGCGCGGGCTGGCCGAGATAGACCTTGCCGATATCGCTTTCGTCAACTTTGCCTTTGACGTAAACTTCGCTCGTATCGCCGAGCGTCATGACCAGCGTTGCCGACGACCCTAAGACCAGAATTGAGCTGACCGCATCGCCCATTTCGACGTCACGTGAGAGCACGATGCCATCGATCGGGGAAACGATGTCGGTATAGCTGAGTTGTTCTTCGAGTTGCTTAAGATTGGCCTGATCCTGGGCGACAGTGGCGCTTGATTGTGCGATCTTCGCTTTGAGAACGGTCACCTGAGCCTTGGCCACGTTCTGTTTATTTAGCGCCATTTCGTAGTTCTTTTCAGCGTCGTCGAGTGCGGAGGCGGAAACAACCCCGTCTTTCGCCATGCCTTCGGCGCGGTCGTAGGCGCGTTTGAGAAGTGGAACATCCGGGCCCTCGGCGTCGACTTTGGCGCGTTCGTAGTCGGCCTGCGAGCTGCTCAGGGCGGCTTGGGCGGCTTCCAGCGCGGCCCGCGATTGCGCCACCTGCGCCTCGATTTCAATTTTATCAAGCTGTGCGAGCAACTGGCCTTGCTTCACCCTATCGCCGTAATCGACGTAGAGCTTCTTTACGATGCCGCTGGCTTTGGACTTGACCTCGACTTTGGTGATGGGGGTCACCTTGCCCGTCGCGACTACGCTTTTGGCCAAATCGCCCTTTTCGACCTTGGCAAGTTTGGAGGGGTCAATTTTGGTGCCACCGCGGGTAGCGGCAAAGACGCCGACCGCGATCACAAGAACGATTACGATGCCGATGCCGCTCCAAATGAATAGTCTACGACGCTTCTTTTTATGATTTCCGTTTCCGTTCACGACCGCCTCCTGATACGAGCCGGGCCATTGGCTGCCAATTTCTGGTACGCAGGCAAATTCGAGTTTGTTCCAATTGATTTCGAACTGAACCGTTCAAACTGGACGATTTAAGCTGGAATCCCTGATCGCGGGGCTTTGCCGATTAAACATCGGCCACCCAACTATTTAGACCGTCCCAGGAGATAATTGGTTAGCCTTAGGTGATAAATTTCGTTTGCCGATCACTTCGCTGGCATCAAGTTTAACATCTGTCACATAGCTAATTGACGCGCCGGACGGCAATCAATAGGATTTTGCGATGGTCGGGCAGACCATTTCTCATTACCGAATCATCGAGAAACTCGGCGGAGGCGGCATGGGAGTGGTTTACAAAGCCGAGGATGTCAAACTCCATCGCTTTGTCGCTCTGAAATTTCTTCCCGAGTCTGTAGCCAAAGATCCGCAGGCGCTGGCGCGATTTCAGCGTGAAGCGCAGGCGGCATCGGCATTAAATCATCCAAATATTTGCACAATTTACGAGGTTGACGAGCATGAAGGCCAGGCCTTCATTGCCATGGAATACTTGGATGGCCTCACCCTCAAGCACGCCATCAGCGGACGTCCACTCGACCTCGACACCTTGCTGACGGCGGCGATTGAAATCGCCGACGCGCTCGATGCCGCACATGCCGAAGGCATTGTCCACCGCGACATCAAGCCGGCCAACATTTTTCTCACTAAGCGCGGCCACGCCAAAATTCTCGACTTCGGACTGGCGAAGGTTACAGTGCCGGCAAGTTCCCCGGCAAATCCCGCGGCGGCCAACATGCAGACCATGGACGATTCCAACCTGACCAGTCCCGGAACCATGGTCGGCACCGTGGCCTACATGTCACCGGAGCAGGTGCGGGCTCGGGAGCTGGATTCCCGCACCGATCTGTTTTCGTTTGGCGCCGTGCTGTATGAGATGGCGACCGGAGATGTCCCCTTCCACGGCGAAAGCTCGGCAGTGATTTGCGAAGCGATCATGAACCGCGCCCCGGTCCCGGTGATTCGCTTGAATCGCGAGGTTCCGGCACGGCTGGAAGACATTATCGACAAGGCTCTCGACAAGGATCGCAATTTGCGCTACCAGCACGCATCGGAGATGCGCAGTGACTTGCAACGGCTCAAGCGGGATACGGATAGCGGACGTTCAGCGTCCGCGTATGCAGCGGCGCAAGAGTCGAGTGTGTCGGAGGGCAAGCAAACTTCGGAAATCCACCAGCCGGCCGGGGCTGCGGCGGCGTCTATATTCAAGACCAGCGTGATTGCAGGTGCCGCGGCAGTAGTGGCGATAATCGCTCTTGCAATCGGCGGCTATTGGTGGAAGTCCAAGCTGCCGGCTGCGGCCAAGCCGAGCTCTCAAAGTCCCACGACCGTTGCCGTCCTTCCTTTCCAGAACATGGGTCCTGACAAGAGCATCGATTACCTGGGTTTTGCCCTGCCGGATGAAGTTGCGACCGCGTTGAGCTATATGCGCTCGTTATCGATCAGGCCGTTCGCGACCACGAGCAAATACTCCGGCACTGGATTGGATCTGCAGCAGGCGGGCAACGAGATGCACGTCACGGATATCGTTACAGGCCACTATTTAAAAGAAGGCGATCACCTGCAGATCACGTTGGAGGCCGTCGATGTGGCAAATAATCGCACCCTGTGGCGCGACACTTTGACCGCAGCCGCTCCTGACATGATTGCCATGCGCAGCCAGATCGATGCCAAGGTTCGCCAGGGGCTGGTTCCGGCTCTGGGCGCGGGCACCGAATCCGGCGAGAGCGGAACCCGGCCCGAAAACGAGGAAGCCTACGATCTTTACTTGCGCAGCCTTGCGATCCCGCACGACCCCGCTCCGAATAAAGAAGCCATCACGATGCTGCAGCGCGCCGTGGGCCTCGATCCGACTTACGCCTCAGCCTGGGAAAAGCTGGGCCATCGCTACTATTACGATTCGCAGTATTCCGATGGCGGTGAGGCCGCATTCCAGAAATCGAACGCGGCCCTCGAGAAGGCGGTCGCGCTCGATCCGAATCTTGGCGAAGCTGCGGCGCAACTGGCTACGAACTATGTGGAACGAGGCGAACTTCTGACAGCGTACCAGGCGGCCCACGACTTCGTCCTGCGGCAGCCTGGCAATGCCCACGGACACTTCGCGCTGGGCTATATCCTGCGTTATGCGGGACTGCTCGACGAATCGGCTCGGGAGTGCGAAACCGCGCTCTCGCTCGATCCCGGAAACTACATGTTCCGCTCGTGCTCATTTACCTTCCTGGAGATGGGTAATCCTGAGCGAGGTATGGATTTTCTGCACCTGGACGCAGGCTCGGACTGGGTCGCCGGGAACATGGCGCGCTTCATGCTGAGCGAGGGCAAGCTGGAGGAAGCGCGAGAGGCGAATAAGAGACTAACGCCGAGTTTCCGCACGTCCCTTTATGGGGCCTGCCTGGCGCGCTCGTCTCCGACACAGCCGCCCTCCGCAGAGGAGAATCAGGCACTGCAGGCAATCGAACCGGTGGTGCAGCGCAATCCTGATCCCGAAAACAGATTTCTTGGTGCGGCGGACCTTGCGTTCTGCGGTGAAAAAGATTCCGCCTTGCGATTGCTCAAGAGCGCCATCGACGGACACTATTGCGCCTACACCGCGCTGCAGAAATACCCGCTGCTGGCATCGCTTCGCGACGCTCCCGAATACAGTCAGTTGCTGGCCGCGGCAAAACAGTGTCGGGACACCTTCGTCGCGCGGCGGGAACAACTGGCGCGCTAAAGTTAACTGTGTGGTACCGAAGGAGGTCGTGTGGCGCGGGCACTCTTGCCCGAGGGTCTCGCCACGGTGACCGGACTTCGGATAACATGCGAACCCAATCATGTTTGGGCGTTCAGCGAAGTTGCCGATCAGCGAAGAAGACCGTCAGTGGGTCAACGAGGGATTCCGTCGGCTCGATAATTTGGTCGGCCGCCGCCGCATGCTCGATGCCAAGGTCGTCGAGCCAACAGCTGAGGACTTCCCGGATCCATACGACAGGTCGCCTGCCGCAGTCGAAAGCCTATTCGCGCGGGTTTGTGCTTACATGTGGGTAGATCGCAGGACGATTGAACTCGAAATATTTCCCGATGAGACCGAGGAACTTCGCGAGATGCTTCCTTCCTGGCGAGGCGGCGGAGGCAACCGCGCCGCCGGTCTCTATTTGCACGCCCAGAACCGCGATGGCGTGAACGACGATTCCAAAGGGCGGATGCACGTCGCTCTTCGGAGCAGCTTACAAAAGATCCCATGGTGTTGGTGGCGACCGCAGCTCACGAGCTTGGACATGTGATTCTCCTGGGCGGAAACCTGATGAGCCGGGACACCTCGGATCACGAGCCTATGACCGACCTGCTCACCATCTTCCTCGGTCTCGGGATTTTCACCGCCAATTCTGCTGCCCAGTTTAAACAATTTCAGAGCGATCGCAAAATAGGATGGTCGATGCAGCGGCTCGGCTATCTTCCCGAGCCGGTCTTCGGCTACGCATTAGCCAAGTTCGCGGTTGAGCGTAGTGAGAAAAAACCGGCATGGGCGAGGCATCTGTCCGCGAACGTGCGGGCCGACTTCAAGAACTCCACGCGATGGCTGGATGAGAATCCAAACTACGTGCCTATGGCGAAACCCGTCGCGTAGAACCTCCTCTCGCATCGCCATTTACAATTCCTCCGTGCGAATTCTGATTTCCGCCGGCGAAGCCTCCGGTGAAATGTACGGCGCGCAGTTGATGGAGGCGTTGCAGCACGCGGCTACCGTATCTCATGTGGGGACAGCCGCCCCCGGCTGTCCGGCCGGCTCGAAGAGTCGGCTGCAATTCTTCGGTGTCGGCGGCGAGCGCATGCGGGCCGCGGGCGCCGACATCGTCGTGGACGCAAAAGACCTCTCGGTCGTCGGAATCACGGAAATTCTCAGCCATCTTCCGAAAATCTACAGATTGTTTCACAAGTTGATTGAGGAAGCAGATAAGCGCAAACCCGATCTCGCCATCGTGATCGACTCCCCCGCCTTCAACTGGCGTGTGGCACGCGAGATGAAGAAGCGCGGGGTTCCCGTCATTTACTACGTGGCCCCGCAGTTCTGGGCGTGGCGGCAAGGGCGTGTCAAGCTGATTAGGGATTTCGTCGATCAAGCGCTCGTTATCTTTCCATTCGAAGAGAAGTTCTATCGCGAGCGTGGAGTCAACGCAAGGTTTGTAGGGCATCCACTGGCCGAGCTACCGAAGCCAGCGATCACACGCGGCGAATATGCGGCACAATACGATCTCGATCCCGCAAAACAGTGGATTACCCTCATGCCCGGCAGCCGGGTAAAAGAAGTGCAGATGAACCTGCCGGCGATTCTCGAAGCGGTCGGCAGTTTAGGAAACGAATACCAGTTCCTGCTTCCGGTCGCACCGACGATCGATCGAGGCTTCCTGCAAGCTTTCTTAGGAACAGTTGGTGCAAACGTGACGCTTGTTCCCGAATCACTGCCTGCGCTTCGGCATTCCCGAGCCGGCATCATCGCCAGCGGAACGGCGACAGTGGAGGCGGCCATGATGGAGACTCCGTTCGTTATGGTCTACCGCGTCGCACCACTCACTTATTTATTGGGAAAGCCGCGCATCAAAGTTCGGTATTTCGCCATGGTCAATTTGATTGCCGGCGAAAAAATTGTGCCTGAGCTGGTGCAGCAGGACTTCACTGCGAACAATGTAGTTGCCCAGATAAATAAAATTCTGCCCGACGGGCCGGTTCGTGAGCAGATGATTGCGGGATTGCGGCGCGTCAAAGATTCGTTGCGCGCCCCAGTTGGGGAAATCGAAGGCTGGATTCCAAAGCAAGCGTCTGAGCGCGCGGCAGAGATTATTCTTGATTTTGCGGCCCAGAAGGCAACAAAAACCGGGGCCGAGGCGACCGTTCGGCAGTAAGCAGTCCGGCAGTAATAATTTCTGGCGCCTTCGCTGAGCCCCGTCCTGAGTACATGCCGTCGGCCTTGTGCTTCCGACATCTTTTGAGTCAGAATCTTCATCATACGAAATTAGGCAGTCGGTTTCCCGGAGACTCTCCTTAATGCAGAAAGACCCCCGGCGCCTCCACAGTGTTCTCGCGAATTGTATTGTCTTGCTGCTGGCCTTAGCAGCCATACCTTCGTTTGCGGCCGAAAAAGCACATCTGCGGGTGGATGATTATCAGATCGAGGCCGAGCTGACGCCCCACCTGCATCAGATCTCGGCTACGGCCAAAGTAAAATTCACCGCTTTGCAGGACCTGAGCGTTGCCATTTTCGAACTTCACAATGACCTGCGCGTTACCCGCGTGCTCGACGAAAGAAATCAACCGCTCTCGGCCGAGCGCGTGACCCAGGATTCAACGATCCGCATTCCCTTGCCCTCCGGACTGGCCAAGGACACATCTACGACTCTTACCTTCGAATACGAGGGCGAGCTCGAAACGGCTGACGACAGCCCGGTCCCCGGACTTAAGCTGGCGTACATCGGCGATGACACCAGTTATCTGCTTTATGCCGGACGCTGGTTTCCGGTGAGCGGGTATGCGTTGAATCGGTTCACGGCGAACATCAGCATCACCGTGCCCGCTCACATGGCCGTGATCGGCAGCGGAAAAGCGACGGTGAGCGATAATCCTCCATCGAACCGGCCAAACACGCATGGCCTACCCACGAAGACCTATACGTTCGCTTACGGCAAGCGCAGTTTTCCCGGCACCATCGTCGCCGGCATTTTCGAGGAGTACAAAAGCGATGAGGCCGGGATGGATTTACACGTCTATTTCAAGCCTGACCATGAAAAATTTGCCCCCCAGTACACCACTACGGCCGTCCAGGAATTCACCTACTTCATCACCCTCTACGGCACACCGCTGTCCCAAAAGTTGAGCGTTGTCGAGCTGCCGGCCGATACTGTGCCTTACGCGTGGGCTCCGGAAATTGCCGCGCTGACCGGGCCTTCGATCACGGAAAAAACCAATTACCGCTTGCTGGCAAACGCTATCGCGCACCAGTGGTGGGGAGTTTCGG
>JASIEN010000613.1 GCA_030045935.1 Candidatus Sulfotelmatobacter sp. | reverse complement strand
TGATATTCCAACCCGGGACGATCCATCCGAAGGCCAACGAAGTCGCGGATTACGGTTTCCACGCGCACTCAGCTTTCGACAGTGCGCGCGCAGAGTTCATTTTCACCACGCTCTACAAGGGCCGCGTGCTGATCCAGAAAGATCAGGAGGAGAAACTCTCTCCCATCCCTGAAGGTGAACACGCCAAGGGCAAATGGATGGGGCAAGGCAGACCTGGGGAACATATGTTGCAGATCAGAGCTTGGCGCGGCCTATCGAACGGTGGAGACTGGGTCGTCGCCTGGTCGCCGGACATCGTCGATGTCGTCAAGTAGTTGATTGGGTGGGACGCTTGGCCAATCTGAAGCAATTATGGCGTTCATCTCTGTTCTTCCGCAGAGTGAGTGCGGTAGCTGTCTTCGTTCTTGCGGCCTTGCTGGTCTATTTTGGATCGCGTATTCCGCGGTCCGTTTCGCTACCCGACGACCAGCTCAATTCTAAGAGTACGGCGCGCATTCGGGAAGAGCAGATCATCATTAAGAAGCCAAACATTGCGCCGGGTGATCTCGCGCTATCTTATGTCGGAAGTAACAACGAGGTTGCTGACATTTGGCTCGAGAATGCAACGCTGGACGACAATTCTCAACATCTGCTGTTTCCCCATGCGGGTGCTGCCACACCTGGCAAAATCAGCTACACTGCCGGCGACATCCCCAGCCTCGCAAACGCCAGCTACACCTGCCACACCACCATTGAAGTTCGGCGCGCAAAGGGCTCGGCTCCGGTCGAGGCGCTGACACTTTCCCAAAGCGACGAAATGGCCGGCGCGCAGCGCTTCCGCCAGGTCATCTTGGACGCGGGCACATCAACCATGGAAGTAGATGTTCACACTGATTCTCCCAATGCAGGAGCGGCGGGCCTGTCGGACTGTCACAAACTCCTTACCGTTCCAGGCGGCTCGTCCATCAGCCTGCCTCCCATCCCTGTCCACATGCTGGTGTACCGTGGCAAGATCGACCTACACTTCAATCCCGCTAATCCCGCTCTATCAATCTGGACCGGCCCGAAGCAGACTTTTGAAGCAGTCTCTCTTGGCGACGATACGCTGCGCGGGAGTGGTCTGCAGGTTGTTGCTACACAACATTCTGCGACGCCTCGACTCGACGTCCGGACCCGTTCATCAGGCGGCATTACCTTCAGCCGTTTGAAGCTCGGCGCGGACATGCTCAGGCTTGACATCGGGCGCGACACCGAAAGCGCTATGGCGTACGCGAACGGGTCGTCACTTTACAACTACGATCTCATTGACGCAATTCAGAAGAATCCCATCCTGAGCTTCGCGTTCGCGGCCGTGCTGGTGCCAACATTGTGGAAGTGGGTCAGAAAAAACTGCTTCCTCAACAGTATAAGCGAGTGAAAATCATATCCGCCCCATTACCGAGAATGTAGCCGGTGTATGAGTGGACCTCAGCAGCCCATCTGACCGCCAGCGTCGCTTAGACTCCGGATCTGCACACTCTGCAGACTGATCGCCAGCGTTGTCAGGCGTGATTCTGTGGGACGAACGGCCAACCGGCCCGAAAGTCGGCTTCGGGGACTCGATGCCCGTCTATGGCCAACGTCCGGATGGCCGACTGCCTGACCAACAGACCGCTTGGGCGGCCGGCCCCGACTCATTTGGCATATTTCGCCTTGCGGTATAGTCAGCCTACCCTCGGTGCATCGGTGTGGCTGTCCGTCTGACACTTGGTCCAACTCCGGTGTGAAAACACAGGCACGGTTGGGCGCGGTTAGTTCGATTCTTTTCAGGTTAATGGCATTTACAACGTTGCTTGACGGCGTGTATCTTGGTCGCGCCCCTCTGCGACTCCGCAAAATAGGAGAATCCATGCGTACGTTTCTAATCACGCTTGTAGTGGCGTTCAGCGCTTTTGCGGCAAGGCCAAGTATCGCCCGCGCCACGGGTTCAACGCAGGCCTCAACCCGGTCCGTGCCCGAACGCCTCATGGCAAACACGGCTCGTGAAACTACCGGTGGAGCAACCTTCACCGTTCCTTCCGGATGGACGATCAAGACAGGCAATGATCTGGTCGTGCTTACGCCGCCGGAGACCGATACTCACATTGCGATTGTGGATTCCCAGGCAGCCGATGCCAAAGCTGCGGTCGAGGGTGCATGGGCTGACTATAAGCCAGAGTCGAAGCGGCCACTGAAGCTAATCACGGCGCGTCCGGCGCGCGAGGGGTGGGATGAGCGGCAAGTGTTTGACTACGAGACTTCGCCCAACGAGCGAGCGACCGTGCAAGCAATTGCGCTGCGTGCCAAGAGTACGTGGACCGTTGTAATTATTGACGGGACTGATCCCACTGTCGAAAAGCGTGCCGCGCCGATTTCCTTGATCGTTTCCAGCCTGCGGCCCAAAGGATACCAGCGTGAATCCTTTGCCGGGCGCAAGGCGCAGCCGCTGAATGCGGCACGGATTGCGCAGATGAAGGAGTTCGTGGAAACGTCCATGAAGGAACTCGGTATCCCCGGAGCTTCCATGGCGCTGCTTGACGGCGGCAGGCTGGTGTACGCCGGGGGCTTCGGCGTAAAGGAGCTAGGCAAACCCGATCCGGTGGATGAGAACACGCTCTTCATGGCCGCTTCCAACACCAAGGGAATGACCACGCTGCTGCTGGGGAAGTTGGTGGACCAAAAGAAACTCAGGTGGGAGGAACCGGCCATCGAAGCCTATCCCAACTTCAAGCTGGGCAATGCGGACACGACAAGGAGAGTTCTAATCAAGAACCTCATCTGCGCTTGCACCGGATTGCCGCGGCAGGACCTGGAATGGCTGTTCGACTTCAAGAAAGCTACACCCGAATCTGAGATGGCCTTGCTGGGCACGATGCAGCCGACCAGCAAGTTTGGCGAAGTCTTCCAGTACAGCAATCTCATGGCGACGGCTGCGGGTTACATTGGCGGGCATCTCGTATATCCGGATATGGAACTCGGTGCGGCCTACGACCAGGCAATGCAGAAGATGATTTTCGATCCTCTGGGAATGCACTCCACAACATTCGATTACGCCCGCGCTCTGGCCGGCAATCACGCCACGCCTCACGGCGACGATGTGGATGGGAAGCCCAGCATCGCCAGCATGGACCTCAATTACTCGATCGTGCCCGCGCGTCCTGCGGGGGGCGTGTGGACCTCGGCCGCCGATTTAGCCAAATATGTCCAGGATGAGCTGTCGCTGGGCAAGCTGCCCAATGGTAAACAGTTGGTTTCCTCGGAGAATCTGCTGGCGCGCCGTGCACCGCAAATTTCTGAGGGCGAAGATGCGACGTATGGGATGGGATTAAGCGTGAGCCACAGATATGACATTGCCGTGGTAAGCCATGGCGGCAGCATGATCGGTTTCAAGAGTAATTTCTTTTTCCTGCCTGATTCCGGCATCGGTGCAGTCATCCTCACCAATTCCGACAATGGCGGGATGCTCCTGGGGCCTTTCGGGCGGCGCCTGTTGGAGATCGTCTTTGACGGCAAGCCGGAAGCCGCTGGCGATGTTGCCTCTCAGGCAGCGCGCCATAAGGCCGCCCTGGCCAAGGAGAGGGAAAGGCTGGTCATCCCTGCCGACCCGGCCCAGGTGAACGTTCTGGCGAAGCGATATATCAGCACGGAACTCGGTCAGGTCACCGTGCTGAATCAGGATGGAGAAACCACCTTCCA
>JASIEN010000056.1 GCA_030045935.1 Candidatus Sulfotelmatobacter sp. | reverse complement strand
TGCTCCACGTCTTATCGGCTGCGTGGCACAGATTCTCCAGCGGACAATCGATGCACTTCGGTTTCCGCGCATAACACAGCTTCCGTCCATGCCAGATAATCTGATGCGAAAACAGAATCCACTTTTCCCGCGGAATCACGCGCATCAAATCCTGCTCAATCTTTTTGGGATCGTCTTCCTTGGTCAACTCCAGCCGGCGCGAAACCCGCTGCACATGCGTGTCGACCACCACGCCGTCGGCAATCTTGAACCATGTGCCCAGCACAACATTGGCGGTCTTGCGCGCGACCCCGGGCAGGATCAGCAGGTCGTGCATGGTATTCGGGACCTGCCCGCCGAAATCCGCCACAATTTTCTTCGCGGCCCCCACAACTGACTTTGATTTGTTTCGGAAGAATCCCGTCGAGCGAACATCCGGTTCAAGCTGCTCCGGCGTGAGTGCAGCGAAATCCTGTACCGTCGGGTACTTGCGAAACAGCTCCGGCGTAACGCGATTGACGTTCGCATCTGTTGACTGCGCCGACAGAATCGTCGCCACCAACAGCTCCCACGCATTTCGATGCGTCAGTGCGCTGGTGACATCGGGATAGGTTTGTTCAAGCCGCTTTAAGATTTCAGCAATGCGCTCCGGAGCAAGCGGATCGTACCGCGTTGCCTTTCGGGCGTTGCCGCTCGTCTTGCCACCTGGGGACGACTTACGGGCGCCGGGGCCGCCTCCAATGGGCAGCCCGCCAGCTTCTATTTTTGAGCGCTTTTGCTTAGAAGCCGGGAGCAGAGCCCGATCCACACGATCCTGTCTCCCACTGCGCGCCGGCCGACGAGGTGTAATCCCGCGAGGCATGACGCATCATCTTAGCAGAGCAAATGACACGTATGCCCTTGCTTCGCCCTGGCCGAACCGCGAAATCGAGAGAGATGCCCTCGTCTGTCTAACAGTCCATCACCTCCCGTCCCTCCGTAACCTGCCGCGCAATTGACGGGAATGACTCTCCTCGGTACTCTGAAACCACACCCAAAACTATGGCCGTCTCCTCCATTCAACTCGGACAAGTCTGGCGCAGCGACGCCGATGGCCAGGATTACCTGGTCACCAAGGTCTACAACGAGGTTTTCACTCAGTACGCCATGCTCCGTCCGGCTGGAATTACCGCCCCCGACGCGCCCACGGTGCGCATAAAGGTCACAAAGGGCCCCGACGGTGCCGCTCTGCCTGGATACACCTTCACGCAAGAGGGATCGTTCTAGTTCCACCCATCGACTCCGAACTTCCGCTACACTGGAAGCAAGTTCTCAATTGCCAGTTCGCAGCTCTCAGCCAGAGGCTCGGTCTTCTTTTTCTGAGAACCGAGAACTGACATCCGAGAACAGAGAACTGAGAACGACCCCAAGTGACCGAAAAACTTCTCGCCATTATTTTTGTTTTCATCAACTCGGTCATCGCTGCGACCGGCTATGTCGGAATCGTGCTGCTCATGGCCATCGAATCGGCCTGCATCCCGTTGCCATCCGAGCTGATTATGCCGTTCGCCGGATACCTGGTTTACGCTGGAACATTCAAGCTGCTCTGGGTCGCAACAGCGGGCGCGCTGGGGTGCAATCTAGGCTCGCTCGTCGCATACGAAATCGGCTGCTACGGTGGCCGCCCGCTCGTCGAGCGCTACGGCCGCTGGATTTTCATGGGCCGCCGCGAACTCGACACTGCCGACCGCTTCTTTCAGCGCTGGGGATACCTCGCCGTCTTTTTCGGCCGCCTGCTCCCGGTTATCCGAACGTTTATCGCACTGCCGGCAGGCATTTCCCGCATGCCCCGCGGCCGTTTTCATCTCTATACATTTCTCGGCTCCTGGCCCTGGTGCCTCGGTCTGGCCTGGCTCGGCATGAAACTTGGTCAAAACTGGCGCTCGCTAGGGAAGTATTTCCATAAGTTTGACGCCGTAATTATTGTGGCGCTGGTCGCTGGCGCAGCGTGGTTTATCTGGAGCCACTGGCAGAATCGGCTGGGCAGTGAGACTTCGGTTCGACCATCCGCTAGTGCCGGCTCGTAATTGGATCTCTCGAGATATGTCTTCAGGGGTCATCATCCCTACAAGAACGCAGCTCTTGGAGAGGACCTTACGAAGCGAATTAATCACCCCTGCCGCTGAAAGGGCCATCTCCGGACGTTACAGCCGTACCAACTGCGACACCGCAATCTGCCACTCGCCATGGTGCCTTATCACCGCGTCCATATATAAATAGCGAACCGAAATTCGCGCTCCATCGCGTTCGATCTCATCGTCCTCCGAACCGTGCACAAGTGCGACCGTATCAGACAACATTTGCACCTCGCGCCCGGTCGAAACCATAGACAGAAACCGCACCGAGCCGTTCGCCAATTTCTCAATCAAGTCTGCCCGTGTTGAAGTCTGCCCGTTCTCGTCATATTGCACGAAATCGTCAGCATAGATGCGACGCAGTTCGGCGACATCGGCAGAGATCAGAGCGCAATCTCCGTCCTCAAAAAGCTTTATGATCTGCAATTCGTCTTCTCCCAATCAGCCTCCTTTTCGAGAAAGAACACCGTAGCCGCAAAATCCTTTATCCTGTATAAGTCTGTGCCTCTGTGTTTAACGCTTGTTTCCTCGTAGAATTCGTGTACAAGCGTACTTCACAGGAGGAACCGTATGCGACCTCATCTGATCGTCGTCCTTTTTCTTGCAATCCTGCTGCTACCTGTCAGCCGTGCGCAGTCTGCCGCCGCCGACCGTCCCTTCGTCGTCGAGTACTACTACAAAACCAAGTGGGGACACGCCGACGAATTCCTCAAGCTTTTCAAGAAAAATCATTACCCGGTTCTCAAAAAGGAAATCGAACTCGGTCGTATCTCCAAAGTCTGGATGGATCAGCCCCGCTACCACACCACCGAAGACGGCCGCTGGG
>JASIEN010000612.1 GCA_030045935.1 Candidatus Sulfotelmatobacter sp. | reverse complement strand
TTCTGCCCGCTCTGAGCCGCAGGCGATGGCCTGCCACGCCCTCCAATCCGGCAGTGAATGTCGAAGCAGTTCCAAGTGGAAGGCCGGAACGGTGTCGGCCAAATCGCCGATCACGGCAACATCACAAGGTCTCACCCGATCCAACTGCGCGGGATCGATCTCAAAGTGCACAATCTTCGCATGGGGCGCAAAGCGCGTCGGATCACCCGTCACGCGGTCATCGAGCCGCGCGCCTAACACCAGCAGCAAATCCGTCTCATGCAGAGCCGTGTTCGCCGCGCGCGTGCCGTGCATCCCGACCATACCGAGATAATAGGGGCGCTCCGGCCGCACCGCCCCCAGCCCATGCACCGTGCAGAAGGTCGGAATAGTCAGATCATCCAATAGGGCCCGCAACTCCTCGACCGCTCCCGACAACTTCGCTCCCGCTCCTACTAACGCCACCGGGCGCTCTGCCCGTGCGAGCATCGCCACAATCGTGTCGCTGAAGGCGCCCTCGGCGTGCGCATCTGAAGGCCGCACATGCGGCGTAAACTTGACCGGGCCTGAAAATTCCTTTTTGGATTTCAGGATGTCGGTGGGGATATCAATCACCACCGGCCCTGGCCTGCCACTTCGTGCCCAATGAAACCCCTCCGCGATTACCTCAGGAATCTCGTCGATCGTGCGCAGCAGCCGGCTCCATTTCGTCAGTGACAGGGTCACGCCAAAAACATCGGTCTCCTGGAACGCGTCCGTGCCGATCATCGGCGTCCGCACCTGGCCGGTGATGCATACCAGCGGCACCGAATCCATCTTCGCGTCGGCGATGCCCGTCACCAGGTTCGTCGCTCCCGGCCCGCTCGTGGCCATCGCAACTCCAACTTTTCCGGTTACTCGCGCATATCCTGACGCTGCAAACGCCGCTCCCTGCTCATGCCGCGTGAGGACGTGCCGCACTCCGCTGCCATCGAGTGCGTCATACAGCGGCATGATCGCTCCGCCCGGATAGCCGAACACCAGGTCGACTCCCTCCGCGCGCAAGCACCGCAGCACGATGTCGCCACCCTTCAACATTTCTTGCTTGCTATCTGCCATGTTCCAATCGTTGTCATTGCGAGCGCAGCGAGGAATCTGTTATTCGCCGCCGCGACAACGAACTCCTATGCTTCCACCGCCTGCGGTGTTTCCTTCTTAGCCACCTCACCGTTTTTCTCTCGTCCCGGGAGCCAGCTCATCATCGCTCGCAACTGCTCCCCAACGATCTCAATCGGGTGCCGCTTCTCCGCCTCACGCAGCGAAGCGAAACGCTGCCCTCCCGCCGTATTCTCCGCAATCCACTCGCGCGCAAACGCTCCGCTCTGAATGTCGGCCAGAATCTTCTTCATCGCCGCGCGCGTCTCATCCCCCACAACCCTTTCGCCGCGTGTCAAATCGCCAAACTCCGCAGTATTCGAGATCGAGTACCGCATGCGCCCGAGCCCGCCCTCGTAAATGAGATCAACAATCAGCTTCATCTCGTGCAGACATTCGAAGTAAGCGATCTCCGGCGCGTAGCCAGCCTCGACCAGCGTCTCAAATCCCTTCTTGATCAACGACGTCAACCCGCCACACAACACTGCCTGCTCGCCAAACAGGTCGCTCTCCGTCTCCTCGCGAAAAGTCGTCTGCAACACGCCCGCGCGAGTCGACCCAATTCCATGCGCATAAGCCAGCGCATATTCGTGCGCGCGGCCACTTGCATCCTGGCTCACCGCCAACAGGGACGGCACTCCGCGCCCCTCGGCATACACACGCCGCAGTAAGTGCCCCGGCGACTTCGGAGCGATCATCACCACGTCCACATCGTTCGGCGGAACGATGGTCTTGAAGTGAATGCTGAACCCGTGCGAGAACCCCAGAATCTTCCCCGGATGCAGATACGGTTTGACGTACTTCTCATACACTGCGGCCTGCGTCTCGTCCGGAGTGAGCACCTGAATCCACTCGGCTCGCCTAGCCCCCTCCTCGGGAGAGACAACGACCATTCCGTCCGCCCGCGCCTGCTGCGCGCTGGCCCGTCCCGCCTCCAGCCCGACAATGACCTTGTGTCCGCTGTCGCGCAGGTTCTGTGCCTGCGCATGTCCCTGGCTGCCATAGCCGAGAATGGCAATTGTCTTCCCTTTCAGCGCCTGCGGATTTGCGTCGCCCTGGTAAAAGATGGTCGCCATAATTGCTCCCTTACCGACCGACCGGTCGGTTTCAGAGATGCTACTGGACACTCCTCCCTCTGTCAAGTCCGAACTATTACTTTTGGGGAGCCAGTGAGACTGTCGTCCCGAGCGGGCAGGAAAAAACAATTCGTTTTAGATAAAACCTATCCCGCCTCCGCAAACTTTGCGAAACTGAGGCATGTCACTCCGAGCTCTTTTCGCGCCATTGTTAGCTTTTCTTGGCCTGGCCGCGTTGCAGTCGGCTCAAGCCCAATCATCAACGCAGTCGCAATCCCAGGATCAGATCGGCTATAAGTCCGCCGCCGATGCCGAGCTGCACAAGACGCTTTTGCTGAAAGACTTTCATCCGCAGTCGATGATGCACTCGCAGGCCCATGCCATCGACCGGGCCAGGTTTTACGTGATTGACGTGCATAATCACACCAACGATGCCATGCGCATTGAAGATCACCTGCCGCCGGAGCGAGTGGTCCAGATCATGGACAACACCAACGTGAAGACCGTCGTCATCCTCACCGGCATGTGGGGCGAAAAACTGCAAGGAGTGATCGATGAAATGGTCAAGCCGTATCCCGGGCGATTCATTGTTTTCTCTCAAATCGACTTCAGCAAAATTGACGACCCCAATTTCAGCCAGGAAATGGTCGCGCAGCTCGACGACGCGATAGCGCGGGGGTCGCGCGGCCTGAAGCAATTGAAGGATCTGGGGCTGGGCATTCGCGATAAATCAGGAAAGCTGGTCGCGGTGGATGACCCGCGGCTCGATCCTATCTGGGAAGAGGCGGGACGTTTGGGCGTTCCTGTTTCGATTCACACCTCCGACCCGGAAGCGTTCTTTCATCCCATCGACAACACGAACGAGCGCTATGAGGAATTGATCGAGCATCCTGACTGGAGCTTCTACGGCCCGCAGTTTCCCACAAAAGAAGAATTGCTGGCGCAGCGGGCCCGCATGTTCGCCAAGCATCCGCGTACGACGTTTGTCGCACTGCACATGGCGAACTGGCCAGAGAACCTCGATTACGTTTCACACCTGCTCGATACCATGCCAAATGTCATGGTGGAATTCGGCGCGCGTGAGGCAGAACTGGGGCGTCAGCCCCGCCGCGCACGCGAATTCTTCATCAAGTATCAGGACCGCATCATGTTCGGCACCGACAACGGCATGGACGAAGCCATGTACCGCAATCATTTTCGCTGGCTCGAAACCGCCGACGAATATTTTGATTATTGGGGATATCCCGGCCAGGGACGCTGGAAAATCTACGGCCTCGATTTGCCCGATGAAGTGCTGGAAAAGATCTACCACAAGAATGCGGAGCGGATTTTTGGCCAGTTCAAGGGGAAGTCGAAGTGATGAGGCTTTAGTAGACTCGCGGGTCGCAAACCGGGATGACGTCTTTGAAGCATCAATCTCTCCTTACGCCAACAGCATGATGCCGACTTGGCTGGCCGACCGCCGTAACTCTGCATCAAGAGTGGCGAGCGGCAGGGCCATCCTCGATGCCAACTCGAGATAAGCTGCATCGTATAGCGAGAGGCCACACTGGCGCGCAAGAGGCAGTATCTGCTCGAAGGCTGTCAGAGTGCCGATCGGCATCAAGGTAATCGGCAGCCCAGCGATGTGCCGCAGCAAGCCGCTGATTCTCGCCTGCGCAATCCGCTTGCGACGTTCTGCCACGAGCAGCGCATTGGAAACTTCCAGCGGCCAGATACAGGGAACGAGAGCCTCGGACCCGCCCGAGAGTAGATCGAGCACTCTTTCGGTGAGGCGGCTGGTTTCGTCTTCGAAACACCACGCGACCGCAACAGAAGCGTCCAGCACCAGCCGGTCAGTAGTGCCGGCCGGCATCGATCAGCTCGCGGATTGTGGTCTTCCCCAAAAGAACCCCTTTTCGCAACTTCCGAATGGATGCAGCGAGATTGCGCGTGTCGGCTTCTTCACTGAGATCGGGAGGGCTCAGTTTCGCGACCAGCACACCACGTCGTGTAATGTGGATGGTCTCACCTTTCGAAGCTCGATCGAGGAGTTGGTTGAGATGGGTTTTTGCGTCGAAAGCGCCGACTACTTTCATGGAATTATTGTCACATGAATAAACTAGTTTAGTAAACTAGTTTTCTGGTGTAGTGCAGCCTAACAGTAGGAATTCGTAGTGGCTCCATTCTGAGAAACGATTACTACGGTTATCTTTCCCCTGATTACCTGGCAAATTCTAATCACACATTGGAAAGCGTCTTGTCCCGCGGCCCTCGCGGTCTGGCCTGGGGATATTTCTGCTCGCATCCGAAGTGTGACTGGCTCGCGGTCGCGCTGTCATTGTTGACCAGGGAGATTGCAGCCGATAGGAAGAATGAAATGAAAGTTTCGGGTCTTTCAACGCTGGTGTCACTGAGCATCTGCTTAGCCATCGGTGCGCCACCGCTGTCGGCAGGCGCGGCAGACGATCTCAGTTCGGCGAAGCTGCCGGTTACAACAAGTTCCCAGGCCGCTGCGCGGTATTTCGAAACTGGGATGGTCCATTACGAGAATCACCGGTGGAACTTCGCTCTGAGGGACTGGAATGAAGCGATTCGGCTCGATCCTAATTTCGCTCAGGCCTACGTTTGGATTTGTTTCACCACGGCAGATCCTGCAGAAGAAGCGCGCGATCGGGCCAGAGCGAAATCTCTTATTAAACAGGTTACTCCCGGAGAACAGCTATTGATCCGGTGGATGGCTGGCGTCCACGAGAACCGCTATGTAGAAGGCATCATGGCCATGAATGACATGCTGGCCATGTTTCCGCAGGACAAGCGCCTGAACTTTATGGTCGGCTACTGGCTGTTCCGTTGGCAGGATGAGTATGAAGTTTCGAAAAAACTGACCTTGCGCGCGCTCGCGGTCGACCCGAATTACGCGACCGCGTATAACCAGTTGGCTTATCTCTACTCTCGGTCAGGCGACATCGACAAGGCGTTGCAGTATGCGGCGAAATACATGGAACTGCTGCCGAACGAACCGAATCCCCACGATTCTTACGCGGAGATGCTGCGCTTTGCCGGACGATATATGGAAGCTTTGGGGCAATACCGAATGGCTCTCAAAGTTGATCCGACATTCTATATATCGCAGAAAGAACTGGGCGAGACGTATGCGCTGATAGGGGAGGAAGAGCAGGCGCGCACCGAATATGAGAAAGCAATTCAGGAAGCTCCCAGCAATGGAGTCAAAGCCGAATATCTGCAAAAACTGGCATTAACGTACGTCCGCGAAAAGAAGTATGCGGAAGCCGACACCGCATATCTGGATGCGGCTGCGCAGGCGCATGCCATGAAGCAGTGGATCTGGGAAGCACGGGCGCATCGCGTGATGGCCATGTATGAGCCAAATCCAGCTGCAGCCATCAAGAATCTCGATCAGGCAGACGCTCTGCTCGTGCAGGCGAGCCGCAGTGTCAACCAGGTTGACCTGAATGAAGAGAAGGCCCATATCTTGCGCGTTCGCGTTGAGCGCGCGCTGGCAGCTGGCGATCGCGCCACGGCTGAAAAGCTGGTTACCAAGCTGGAACGACTGGCCGGGCCGGGCTCCAGCATCAACACGCAGCGGACCTATCACGGCGCCGCCGGAACATTGCTGCTTGATCAAAAGAAATATCCCGATGCCATTTCGCACCTGACAGAGGACGTAGCCAATCCTCTCTCGATGAAACTACTGATCGGGGCGTACCGTGAGACGGGTGCTTCGGGAGATGCAGCCGCCTTGAGCAAAAGGTTGCAGGACTGGAAGGTGCCCAGCGTGGAAGAGGCTTTGGCATCCGATTCTTCCATGCGGGCAGGCAGTGTCGCGGTCAAAAACTGATTGGCAAGTGTCGCGATTCAGCCGCCAGGATTTTGCGGCGTGTGCATAGCGGACACGGTTAAGTTTACGCCAGCCGACTTCACTGATACGTGAACGCTAGTTGTCCAGATATACGGCGTACGAGTCCTTGTTGTTGCCCCCATCCATCTGGAGCCTACCCTAGTAATTTCTCGCTGTTGTCTGGGATTCCTCAGGTGTTCACGGGTGACATGAAGCGAATCCCCAAGGCGCGAA
>JASIEN010000611.1 GCA_030045935.1 Candidatus Sulfotelmatobacter sp. | reverse complement strand
CGGAATTTGCAGGAATCATGGCAATGGTGAACCAGAAAATGCAATCCCGGCAAGGGAATGCAAACTACGTTTTCTATCCGCTCGCGGCTCAGACAGGATCAAGTTGCGATTCCACCGGAACACCTGCAAGCTCTTGCATTTTTTACGACGTAACAGTGGGAACCAACGCGATGGCGTGTACCACGGGCACTCCGAATTGCGTAACTAACACGAATGGCGACCAGAATGGCGTGCTTTCAGGCTACAGCACGACCGCTGGCTACGACCAGGCGACGGGTTTGGGAAGCGTAAATGTCACTAACCTAGTCGACAATTGGAGTTCAATCAGCTTTCAGCCCACGACAGCTACGCTTTCGCTAAGCCCGACTACGATTACCCACGGCTCTGCGGTGAATGTAAACATCGGAGTGCGACCTGAATCGGGCTCCGGGACGCCAACTGGCTTGGTCTCACTGATCACGAGCGCCGGGCCAAGCGCAGGCGTCTACACACTGTCAGACGGTTCCGTGGCCTCTACAACGACCGTCCTGCCGGGCGGCAGCTATACAGTCACGGCACACTATGCTGGGGATGGAACGTATGCGGCCACCGAGTCCTCACCAGCAATAAAGGTAAAGGTAAACGCTGAGCCGAGCGTGACCGCGATGCAGGCTTTCACTCTGGATCAAAACGGGAACGTGGTCCCATATACAACAGGCACCTATGGCGCAAGCGTCATCTACCTGGGCACGAGCGTCGCGGGACAGTCCAGCCAAGGTGTACCGACAGGTACGGTGAGTCTGAGCCAAACACTGAATGGTGTAACGACAAGCCTGCCGGGAAATCCGTATCCGCTCAATAACCAAGCCTATACCATGACCCCGCTGCCGGGTGCCTACTATACGGCCTTCACGCCCGGCATGTACTCGTTTGCCGCCGAATACAGCGGTGATGCGAGCTTCAATGCCAGCAACTCATCGCCCATGAGCTTTACGGTTACGCAGGCCCAAACGAATGTCACTCTCACTGTCCCGGGATGCGGATCTGTACTCTGTGTGTACAGCCCGAACACCACCGTGTCATTTATTGCCTCGATTCCGTACAGCAGTTCCGAGATAATCAGCAATCAGCCGACCGGTACCGTGACATTTTTCTCGAACGGAAATTCCCTGGGCTCATTCCCGGTGATAAGTGGCCTTCCACCAGTGGCAGATTTTTCGACAAACCAGTTGGTTGGTACCAACAACGTCACGGCGCAGTACAGTGGCGATACGAATTATCTTGGCTCTACCTCGTCACCCGTCGTTGTGCAAGTAGGAGGAAATTTCTCCATCTCAGCAAATCCGAGTGTCATTACCATCGGCAGCCCCGGCCAATCAGGATCGACCACGCTGACATTCAACACACAACAAGGGTTTACCGGCTCGACGAACTTGGCGCCATATATGTGCACGAGTTTGCCTCCACAGTCCAGTTGCAGCTTCAGCCCTACGGCCCTCGCATTTACTCCATCAATCACGTCGGTTCCGGTGACGCTCACGATTAGTACCACCGGAGTGAGTTCGGCGTTGGGTCCGCTTCGATTGGACCCGAGGACTTGGCTCGGATCTAGCAAAGTCGTTCTATTTTGGACCTCAGTGATTTGCATTCTTCTGGTAATTTCACTACGCAAGAACCGTGGTCAGCCGATTGCGGTTTTTGCGCTCATTGTCATGGTAACGATTGGCATTTCGTGTGGAGGCGGGGGGGGACCAAACGGGGGGTCTGGCAGCGGAGGCACAGGGGGAACTCCTACAGGGAACTATCAAGGAGTAACGGTGACGGTTATAGTTAATGGAATTACCCAGTCAATTAGCAACTTGAGTGTGGATGTGCAATAACGACCGCACGGTAGTTCCCACGGATGTGTCGCCTACATTGTTTGCTGATACCACTGATACCCTTTGTTACGATAATGCTGGCGCATTGGGGAAACTGGGGAAACTACAGCGGAAAACAGGAATTGCTTGTAACCCGCTTAAACACAGGGTATTATCGCGGAAGTGTAGGGATCGCAGCTGGATAGCGAGAGCGGCGGTAATCGAATCCCTCCCTCTCCGCCATTACCTTTGTAATCTTTCCCTTGCAAGACGGTGATGCCTGGACTGATTCCGCGTTGAATCGGGCGTGTTATCCGTGGCTAACACGCCGTCCCAGTCTTAGAATTCCAATTCGACAATCAGTTTCAAGAGCCGAAGAAGTGTCGTCCGCTCATCTGACGTTAGCTGACGCCCAACATTCTCATCGGCGGCCACGCGGGCGTTGATCAACCGTTCCCTGTACTTGTTCCCTTTGGGCGTCAACTGCACATGAATTGCCCGGCCGGATTTTGCCTTTCGCTCTGACACCAGTCCTTCTCGAGCCATGGTCTTGATAGCCCGGTGAACAACAGTACGGTCGAGACCGAGAAGCGTGGCAATCTGATTCTGATTGAGCGTAACGCCGCCTCGGAGTGTCGACAGGATGAAGCCGCGGGTTGCGGAGCACCCCGTCTTTCGTTCAAGCCTCTTCCCTACCGAAAAATAGGCGGCAGCGATGTGGGCAAGTACTGAATCTCTTAGGATTTCTTGCGGAACCTCTTTCGTTGGAACGATGTTCATAGGATCGTTAGCGTCGCATCGAGAGGTCTTCGCCACTGGGGTGGTTGAACGTAGGCATGCGATTTCTTCCCGACCGCAATCACCATCACAATCTCATGATAGTGGGCGGACAACCCAAGATACTTGGAGAGCCTGCGGCCATCAAAGCCTTCCATGGGACATGTGTTGATCCCTAACGCTTCGGCAGCGATCATCAGATTCTCGCAGGCCAGCGAGGTACTCTTCATCGCCCATTTAAACAGGTCTCGTCGAAACAATGGAGGCATCCCCATCACTTTCCACAAATTGACCAGCCAAAACAACCCCCACTTGACCGCGGCGAAAATGCCGAACGGCCCCGGCATGAACAAGATCCTGCCGATTTTAGCTGTCCGCTCGTAGTCGCGAATTTTCGCCTCGCTGAACTCGCTTCGGCTGCGCATCCACTCGACTTGGCACCGTGAAGTAGACGCAAATGATCCAATGTCAGCCACAGCCACGACCAGCGCAGACGCGGTTTCCGCGGGCATCTGTCCCATGCAGAGCTTTGCTACTGCCACCTTTTCCTTCGCAGTCCCTACCCAGTAAAACCGGTAAGGCTGACTATTGAAGCTGGAGGGAGCATGGCGCGCTGCATTGAGAATTTGCTCGCGTATCTCCGCGGAGATTTCCACTGGCTCAAAGACTTTCACTGCCCTTCTTCGAAGGATCGCTTCCAGGATCTCGTTCATACGAATCCTCCATGTTGCTATTACAACATAAATATGTTGCTATTGCAACATCAAAAAAAGGGGGAGGGGCGCTTGTTGCACCTGCATCGCGGGCAACTCGTAAGCTGGCCGAGGTAGGCCGACCGTCCGTCTTAGAAAGAGTCAGCAGTCGGCATGAGTGCCGTGAGGTTGTGATTTTGACTTTCGGGCGGATGGGACCGCTTTGAGCGCCATTCTGCCACTCTAGCGAGTCTCTGACGGTCTCTGAGCGTTGCTCAAATCATTCCCCTCGCGGTATCCTCATCCACCCGTGGAGGATCTATGCTTAGGTCTCTTGCTCACACCTTTGCTTCGTCCGCGATCTTTCTGTTATTCCCAGTGTTCGTCCAGGCGCAGGCTTCGTCTTTTTCTGTCGGTACTGCTACCGCCGCTCAGGGCCAAAAATCAACGGGCTATTTGGAAGTCCCCGCCGGGGTCGACGCCGCTACCAATATTCCCGTCATCGTCATCAATGGCGAAAAGCGTGGCCCTGTCGTGGCTCTTGTCTCTGGCGCGCATGGTACTGAATACACTTCCATCATCGCGCTTGAAAAACTCATCAACCTACTTGATCCCTCTCAAATCGCCGGCACCGTGATCCTTGTTCCCCTGGTCAACATTCAATCCTTCGAACAGAAAGTGCCCCACGTTAACCCTGTCGATAACAAGAGCATGAACCGCTTCTACCCTGGGAAAGCCGATGGGACGCAAACTGAACGTGCGTCGTTTCTTATCACCAAACAAGTCGTCGATCGATGTGATTATCTTATCGACTATCACGGCGGCGATCTCGACGAGAGTCTCCGCCCTTACGCGTACTGGGCGCCTACCGGCAAGGAGAACCAAGACCGCATATCCAAAGAGATGGTCCTCGCTTTTGGACTCGACCACATCATTATCTGGCGCGACCGTCCCACCGACGTATCCGCCACTCGCTACCTCGACAACACCTCTACTGCTCGCGGCAAACCTTCCATCGTCGTCGAAGCTGGCTATGCCGGCATCGTCGAAGCGGATGACGTCGCCCGCCTCGTCGACGGAACGATCAGCACCATGCGCGCTCTCAAAATGCTTTCGGGAGACCCACGGCCCATCGAGAATCCCGTCTGGCTCGACAGAGTCGTCGATGTCTTGTCCGACGGGCCTGGCATTTGGTACCCGCTAGTGAAGCGTGGTACCTATGTTCAAGAGGGCATGAAGATCGG
>JASIEN010000610.1 GCA_030045935.1 Candidatus Sulfotelmatobacter sp. | reverse complement strand
CCGCCGCCAGCAACCGCTCTTTCCGTATCTGGTTTTCTTCAGGAATCAGGAACCAGTGTGGCTGGGAGCGTATCAGTTCCCACCGATCCTACAGGCAATTGCGGGGGCGTCGTTTCGCTGACAGGTAGCACGAACGGGCAAAATATAAGCTTCTCCATTGATCAAAATGGAACAGTTTTGAATTTTACCGGGGCGGTCGACTACTCCAGTGGGTCGATGTCCGGCTCCTATGCGGGTGAGGCTGGCACATGCTTCAGTAGGCCGACAACCGGCACCTGGACCGCTGTTCAAGTCCCTTCGATTAGCGGGTCATTCACCGGGAACCTCTCAGACTCGGAGTATATGCTCGTCCTGACAGGACTTAACCCCCCGACCCCGATACCCATTTCAGGTACGTTAACGCAAAGCGCAAGCGCCAACGGCAGCAACGCAAGCGTGACGGGAACGATTACGGCTACCGGCTACCCGTGTTTTAACACAGCCACATTGGTCGGAACGATAAGCGGACAGAACCTGTATCTGGCTGTGTATTCCTACACGGGAGAAGAGATTGGTTCGCTGGGAATTGTCGGTGATGCAGCCACTGTCACGAGCGACTCCAGCGGAATTTCATTGTCCGGCAAATTGACCCTGGGTGGAATCGCCGGGTCGGGCGAGTATGGGCCTTGTCCCGCAATTGAGAACGGCCTGGTCCAGGACTCTGCTAACGCATGCCTGGCCATCGGGCCCCAAACCGGTTCGGTATGCAGCGCAAGTACGAATGCCGCCCCCCGTAGCGGCAAATAGTATCCGTTTAGCCTGCCTCCAAGTCCCATCCAAGCGGGGCCTCCGGAAAGTTCCACAGAGAGGGCTCGCGAGGCGCATTTGCGCCTTCTTGCCGATGAAACCTGCAGCCGCACCGGCGGGCTAGAAGCTGAATTTCAGTGCGAGCTGCATCGTACGGGGACGGTGTGCGTCCACCGGATGGAGAAAGGCGCTTCCCGTGAGGCAATCTGCACCGCCTGGAAAGTAAGCGCCCGCAGAATAGTTCGAACCGCCATAGCAGCTAACGGTATTGCTGCCAGTGTTCCCCAAATCCGGATTGTAAATACGAAACTGAGTGTGATTGAAGACATTGAACGCTTCCCAGCGGAACTCGAGCTGATCACCCTCACGAATGTAGAAGTGCTTCAGCAGCGACATATCGAAATTCAGACGGCTGGGATTGTTCAGGAAATTACGTCCCGCATCCCCAAACGTGAGACCACGGGGCGCAACAAACTCATTGGGATTGTCAAGCAGCGGACCGAAACTGCTGGCATTGGTCTTGAGTGCAGCTGGCGCGGGATTTACGGCAAGATCGGGAAAGGAGCCGGCTCCCACGCCATTCGCGACTCCAGCATTATCGAGAACCCCGATTCCCGTAGTTCCTGCATTGTTTATAACGCTGAATGGCGTTCCCGATTGATAAGTCGTGATTCCTGAGATTTGCCATCCCTCGCCTAGCTGTCGCATAAGGCCGGAAGGCGGGCCCGACTTTGGTGAACTTTCCTCATCCGCACCGGAATCTGCCGATCCGGCAAGGACATTTTGTAGCCCCTGACTGAAATTTGGCAGCGAATAAACATAACTGACGTTCACGAGGTGCCGCTGATCAAAATTGGAGCTCGCTTTGTTCGATCTCAGGTCGAGCGAGTTTACGAATGTGGGATCTGTGCGGTCAGAGGAGTCATCGATCGAATGGCTGAATGAATAGGCGAGACCGGCAGTCAAAGGTCCCTTGGTGCGCCGGAATGTCGTCTGGAAACCGTTGTAGGTAGAATCGGCTCCATTTTGCAGAGAAAAAATTTCGCCGATCCCAGGGTTAGGGCGAAAGACATTTGCCACTGCGATCAAGGGGAAGCCCTGACATGCAACTCGGAGGTTGATCGATGCGGGGTTATCCGAGTTTACGGTGACGCCATTCTGCAACGTAAAACTTGGCTGGGTTATCGAGCCACTCGAGTTGGAGCAATCCCCTTGTGACGATCCCGGCACCGACGTGAGGATGGGTTCGTGCAACGCAAACGGATTGTTCACCGCAGAAACCGGCTCTAATTGGTTGAGCTGGCGTTCGACTGTGAGACGCGTGCCCTTGCTGCCTACATAGGCGAACGTCGCTACAAAGTTGTTCGGCAGCTCCCGCTGTAAGCTCAGGCTCCATTGCTGCGAATAGCTGTAATGAGTGTTTGTGGGAATCGATGTGAAATTTAGGGGAAACGCGCCAGGCAGCGAAGCCGGAGCACTTGCATTTCTCAGTGCACTGCTGTTGCAGTTTGTCCCGAAGTTTCCGATGCACGCGTAGCCCAGGGGATAAGGTTGTGTCATGTTGAGTACGCGCGGCGCACTGCCTTCCAGCGATCCGGTGTTGGCTTCGTCTCCGGTGCCGTGTTCATAGAAAATGCCGTAGCCTGCGCGGATCGAGGTCTTTCCGTCGCCTTTTGGATCCCAGGCAAAACCAAACCGCGGTGCGGGATTGAATAAGTGATTTTGGATGCAAGCGGCCGGGATCGTACCGTTGAGTCCGCATTGCACGATTCCGTTGATAATCCGGGGATCCAGATTACCGAGATCAAGCGGGATGGGCTTGTTGCCCGGCAAACCGAGCAATTGGCCGGTATAGGGATCAACTTTGACCTGGGCGGCTAGTGTTTGGCTGAAAAGTGAAGGCTCCCAGTTGTACGCCTGCAAATACTTTTCATGCCAGGGTCCAAACAAGCTGAAGCGAATGCCAAGATTGAGAATCAGGCGATGAGTCACCTTCCAGTCGTCTTGAACATAGGGCTCCACAATCTGGTAACGATTGTAGTAACGCAATTGTGTGCTGTCCTGGCTATAGCTCACGATCGCATTTCCACCACCGGTAATTGCGCTACCGCTGGCACCGATCGCGTCAGCATTGTAAAGAAGGTTAGCAAAGGC
>JASIEN010000609.1 GCA_030045935.1 Candidatus Sulfotelmatobacter sp. | reverse complement strand
ATCACGGCCAGAAACCACACCCAGCCGCCAAACATTCCGGTGAGGCTGCTCGCCCGTTCGACGTCGAAATGCAATCCTTCGTGTAAGTAACGGGCGAGTACGGCGAACACGGCATAATAAGAAAGCCGCTCGAAAAGCTCGCTTATATTTGCGACCCAGAAGGGACGATCGAAGCCGGTGCGGATTTCCTGTAATCTCTCAGAAAAGGACAATTTGTCTCCCAGCATGCAGGCGCAGCGGGCTCTCGTGCCGCTCTCTAAACTTTGATATGCTTTCGCACTTCTTCAGCCGACATGCCGATGATGCGAATCAGTTTTCTTCCGCCCGTCCGGCCGGACGCAATACTAACGGAAGAGCGCGGCAGGTTCAAAAGCTTTGCGAGGAATTCGATGCATGCCTCATTGGCCCGCCCATCGACCGGAGGCGCGGTTAGCGATAGTTTTAGTGCGTCGCCGACCGCGCCAGCTATTGCATTTTTCTTCGCGCGAGGATGAATCTTGACCGCGAACATCACCGCGTCATCGGACTCGTGAAATGTGATCAAAGTATTTTCTTGGGCGGTTTGCCCCGCACCACTCTGTGCCCGCGGTTTACTCAGTATTGCCCGTGCCGTCTGTGCTTCAATTGTTTCGCCGTTCTCCAAAAATCGCCGTTCCCACGCGCACGCAGGTTGAGCCTTCTTCGATCGCAATTTCGAAATCGTGCGACATGCCCATGGAGAGCTGATCCATATTTATGCCTGGCAGTCGACGGGCCGCAATCGTATCGCGCAACTTGCGCAGTTTGCGGAAGTACGGCCGCGCGTCCTCAGGATCTTCTGTGAAAGGAGGCACCGTCATCAGTCCGCGCAACGATAGGGCCTTGAATATTGGCGCTGCTATGAGTAATTGCTCCAATTCCATCGAACTGGGGTCGACCCCAGTTTTCACGGCTTCGCCTCCGATATTGATTTCGATGAGAACATCAATTTTCTTTCCTAGCTGAAGCGCGGTGGAGTCCAGTTTCACTGCCAACTTCAGCGAGTCAACGGAATCGACAGCCTGAAAAAGTTCCGCCGCTTTTGCCGCTTTGTTGGTCTGCAAATGGCCGATCATGTGCCACTCCGCGCCAGACAGACCTCGTACGGCATTTATCTTTTCGGTAAATTCTTGCACGCGATTTTCTCCGAATAATCGCTGGCCGGCTTGATACGCTTCGCGAATGCGCTCAAGTGGCTGTGTCTTAGTAACGGCCATGAGGGTAATTCCGTTGGGTGGTCGTCCGGCACGGCGGGCAGTGGCTGCCATGCGTTCACGCACCAGATTGAGATTTTCGGAGATGGACACAGCGTTCGCTTCGGGATTCTAGAGATCCCCCACTTTTGTTCGGGATGATGGCGTGCGGCTCCCGCTTGGTTCGCGCCGCAGAAACGCCAGATCCCTTCGCCATTCGGCTGAGGGCGGGCTCTTCGCTCCGCTCAGGATGATCGCGGCTGGGCTCGCACGCCCAGCCAAGCACGATCACATGATCGCGGTCGGCGGTGCGGGTTCATCCGGACGGCCGGCATTGGCCAGCGGCACACGCACCATCACTAAAATGAGTATCACAAGCGCGGCCAGCGCCAGCCACGGCGAGGGCGTCCAGTGCACCAGGGTCACATCTTTGCCTGAACCAACGAGGCCGGCAATCACCAATCCGCACAGCGCCTCGCCCGCGATAAATCCCGAGGCGGTCAGCACGCCTGCATTTTCGACGCGCGCCTTCTGCGCATCGTTATAGCCCCGCCGGTCGCGTAGTTTATCCGTCATCCAGCGAATTACGCCGCCCATAAAGATTGCAAATGTAGTTCCCAGCGGCAGATACATTCCCACCGCAAAGAGCATCACACTCTTTACTTCAATCATGATCATCGAAAAGCCGAGCAGAATACCCACGACCACCAGCGGCCACGCCATCTCACCGCCGACGATTCCTTTCGAAAGCATCGCCATCAGGCCAGCCTGTGGCGCGGGCAGCGCACTGCTGCCGAAGTGATACGCCTTGTCGAGCACCGCCAGTGGAACGAACAAAACCAGCGACGCCACCACGATTCCGAACAAGTCGCCAATCTGCATTTTCGATGGCGTTCCGCCGAGAATGTGGCCGACTTTCAAATCCTGCAACATCTCGCCCGCAACCGCCGACGAAACGCAAATCACCGCCGCAACGCCCAGCACCGCGGCAACGCCTCCCGTTCCCGAAACTCCCAGCGCAACCATCAGAAGCGCCGCAATCACCAGCGTACACAGCGTCAGACCAGATACGGGATTGTTGGATGAACCAATCAGTCCGACCAGATTTCCCGAGACCGCTGCAAAAAAGAAACCCAGCACAATCATGACCACCGCTGCTACGATCGAAGCAGTTATCACTTGCGAACTCGTAAGATTTCCCGCGCCCCCAATGAAGTAGTAGTAGAGAACGATCATGGCCACGAACACGGCAGCGACGCCGCCAAAGATGGCTTTTGAAGGCAGATCGCGATCCGTGCGAGTCGTGGCCGCATGGGCCGCGGCAGACTTCTTCAAATCGGAGACCGCACGGCCCATTCCAGCCGCCAGTTGCTTGCGCATTTTGAATAGAGTGTAAGTAGCTCCCACCAGCATTCCGCCCACGGCGATGGGACGAACGATCGAGTAATAAATCGCTCCCGCCAGTAGCGACCACGGAATCTCCTGCCCGCCGGGTTGTGCCGCCTGAATGTAAGGTCCGATGGTGAAGGTCAAGAGCGGAACCAGCAGTCCCCACGCCAGCACTCCGCCGGCAAAATTCAACGAAGCCAATCGTGGGCCAATGATGTAGCCCACTCCCAGATACGCGGGACTGATGTCGGGAGCAGTCAGTAGGGTTGCGCCTCCGGTAAGTGTAGTTGTTACATTTGGATTCGTACCGGTACGCAGCAGCAATTTCTTTCCTAATGCACTGATGCGCACGGGAAACGTATTGTTTGCCGAAAAAACATTCACCGCTCCCAGCAGATACATGAAGCCGCCGAATCCCATATTTGCGAAAAGAATCTTTGCCGCCTTTGCGCCCTGCTGCCCGGCTTTATGAATCTCGGAGGCAGCCACCGACTCGGGATAGGGAAGGTCGGGGTCTTCCACCATCACGCGGCGCAGCAGGGTGACGAATAAAATTCCGAGAGTGCCGCCAATCACCATTAATGCGACGCAGTTCCAATATCGTTCCTGAGTTAGTCCCGGCCACAAGCCAGCCATCACGAACGCCGGAATCGTGAACACCGCCCCCGCGGCCACCGATTCGCCAATCGATCCCACCGTTCGCGCAATGTTTTCTTCGAGCAGCGATCCTTTCATCAACCGCAACAGCGCCATTCCGATCACGGCCGCAGGATAAGTCGCTGCGATTGTCATTCCTGCCTTCAATCCCAGGTACGCGTTTGCCGATCCCAGAATCGCCGTCATCACCAGCCCGATGAGCAAGGCGCGGAAGGTGAATTCTTTCATTTCCATTGTTTCAGGAACGTACGGAGCATGTTTTTTCACTGGCGGTGGGGCGACCGTACTCATGGGCGAAATCCTCGCGAAATAGAATGACTGCTTACGGCTAGCTTACACTCGAAATCACAAACGGCGGCACGTTAGCACGCGGACTGCGGTAATTACAAGTGCTCAGGTTTCAAAGGTTTCGATGGTAAGGCTTCAATGGCTTCAAAGTTTCACGGTTTCAGAGTGGACGCTTCATAGCTGCCTCGCCTGATACAGGCTTCCAAGCGTCCTTGGGAACCTTAAAACCTCAAAAACTTTGAAACTTTGAAGCTCCTGCAGCCTTGAAACATGTGAAACCTTAAACTTTCGACCCTAGACCCGGCGCCGACCACTTGGAGTAAAATAGTTGCAGTCGGTCTGCCCGCCCTTAGTTGTCCGTTTTCCCGAGGTGGAACGTGCCAAAGAACTCCCCCGATCAGATCTGGTTGCAGAAATACATCGAATTCCATTGTGACGACTGTGGCAGCAACACGGCTTTTCGCTCTCGCCGCCGCAACTTCTCCGAGCGCTACCTGCTGCCCGTGTTCCTGCTAAAGCCGGTACGCTGCGCGGAGTGCTATCGCCGCGACTACCGGCTTTTGTTTGTGCCCGTGAAGGAGCGTATTCCGGAACCGGTCAAGAGGTTGGCGACACCGGCTCCGCAGGCGCACCGAAACGTTGCCTAGCGGACTCGCCGCCGCTATACTTTATCCAGACCCAAGCGCATTACCACTTTCAGCGGGTATGCGGAAGCACCGGAGGGGCGTCTTCAGCAGTAGCAGCTACAGAATTCGAGCCGGCTGCACCAACTCAGCAGTTGCAAGCCGTTCTGTTGTCTTCTGTTGGGTTCGCCCAGTTGCTACCAGCCTGTTTTCCGTGTTGTTTCCTTCGGATTGCCGCATCTGCGCACAGCCACTTTTTGAGCTTTCACGCCTTCCGGTTTGCCGGGAATGCCTCGCCGCGATGCGCCCGATCGGAGAGCAGGTATGCTCTGTTTGCGGCGAACGTCTGTTTTCGCCTTACGCGATGGATAGCCCAACTGGAAACCCGAAGTGTGGAATGTGCCTTCGCGTCGCGCCCGTGTTTGAACAGGCGGTGGCCTTCGGAAGTTACGAAGGCAGCCTGCGCGATTTGATTCACTTGTTGAAATTCGAAGGCGTACGGCCGGCAGCCGGAGTGCTCGGACGTATGCTGGCCGAAGCGATGTCAAAGTTCGCAGCGGGAACGCAATTGCAAGACGTGGTCGTAGTTCCCGTACCGCTGCATCGCAGCAAACGCCGTCAACGTGGATTTAATCAGGCCGAGCTCATCGCGTGTGCGGCGCTGAGAAATGTCGATCACCCGGAGCGATACCACCTCTGTTCGCAGGTTCTTGAAAGGAAACGCGAAACGACCTCACAAGTAGGCCTGACCAGCCATCAGCGCCGTGCGAACTTGCGGGGTGCATTTGCTGTGGCTGATGCGCAAAGCGTGAAAGGCAGGGAAGTGTTGCTTGTAGACGATGTCTATACCACCGGGGCGACCGTTTCGGAATGCGCGCGTGTGCTGCTCCGCGCGGGAGCATCTAGGGTGTCAGCGGCCACCGTAGCGCGCACACTGAAAGTTTCGGCGCAAAACCTGGAGCTTGGCCAGCAAAGTCGGTCCGACGAGATTTCGGCAGCGGAGGCTCCACTGGCCACAGCCGTGGGAACGTAGATTATGTCAGCCCGAACCAATACCGAGACGCCGCCGGGACGGCCGGCCGCCGGCATGTTAGCGTCGGCGGCAACGCACCGCGACAGCGACGGTAACGCCTTGCACATGCCGGTACTTGTGCTCAACGCCTCTTACGAGCCCATCAACGTCTGCGCTGCCCGCCGCGCCCTCGTGCTGGTGCTGAAGGGCGTCGCTATGACCGAGGAAGAGAACGGCCACTTCCTGCACGCGGCACGCATCGCCATGCGTGTGCCCTCGGTGATTCGCCTGCTGGAGTATCGCCGCATTCCCCACCAGAGCCGCGCCCTTTCGCGCAAGAACATTCTGCTGCGCGATCGCAATACCTGCCAGTACTGCGCCACGGTTCTGCCTTCGGGCGAACTCACGCTCGATCACGTGATTCCGCGCTCGCGTGGAGGTTCGTCCACCTGGGAGAATCTTGTTGCCTGCTGCCATTTGTGCAATCGCCGCAAGGGCAATCAGTCTCCCCTGGAAGCCGGCATGAAGCTGATGCGTGAGCCGCGCGCCTTCAATCTGCACACCAGCCGGCACATCATGCGCCTGATGGGCCGCGGCGACGGCAAATGGAGAAAGTATCTTTTTTACTAAAGTTTCAAAGTTTCAGAGGTTTCAGGGTTCGCAGGAACTCTGAAATTTCGGAAGCACGCGATTTGTCATCCTGAGCGAAGCGAAGGATCTCTGCACACGATCTACAGATCCTTCGCGGCAGGGAACGCCGCTCAGGATGACAGTTGCCAAATTATCAGGCAACCACGCAACTTCACTACTGCGGCTTCTGCTGCTGGTCCGGATTCTTCTGCTGGTCCTTTTGATCGGCCTTGGGAATCTCCTGCCCCTTATAAAGAATCTTCACGCTTGATCCGAAGCGCTTGTAGTCTTCATATTTCACGATCTCGCGGATGTGAATGTCATTCAGGCTGAAGTGTAGCGTGTCGTCTGCGCGTGTATAGACAGGAAACCAATACTTGCCGTCGATCTGCTGCCGCCACGTCGTGAACTTGGGATAAAGATGTTCTTCCTTGCCTTTCTTCCCACGAATCTCCGGCACGGCCTGGCCATATGTTTTTACGATCTGAAAATCGTGATCGTCCACCCAGATGCGCCCCTGAAAGTAACGTTTCTTGCCCACTATCTGCTTGGGCGCAACGTCAAAAACGTAGCAATGCAGTTCGTCTTCCAGTTGCTGGCCGACGTAGAGAATGTTGTACTCCGGAATCTCGTCGCTGGTCAGCACGAAAGGCAGGCGATGGCGAAAATCCTGTACGTCACCTTCATCGAGGGAAAGCCCGCCTTGTTCAAGCGTTGATTGCGGAGCGAACACGACATTCTCGATGCGCTGGCCCTTATCGTCGAAAAGCACATCAAAAACCTCACGGTATTCAGGGCGGCCGCCGCCTTCATTTCCAGTGTCCAGCACTTGCACGTCGATGTCTTCGCGATAGGTGTATTGCTCGCGAGCCTCTTTAAACTCCTTCTCCTTGGCGGCGAAGCGTTTGATGATTTCATCCGGAGTGATGTCTTTCGGCGGACTGTTTTCCAGCGCCCCTTCTTGAGCAAGGCACGGTGATAAACACGCGATTAGGGCAGCGAGAGGCAGAAGGGCCTGATACAGCCGGTTCATAGAAACTATTCTATCGAAGATTGCAATCAAGGTGCGCAGATGACGGGATGAATGCCAACTGCGGCAACCCTCCCCCGACCCCTCTCCGCTCAGTGAGGCCGGGGGCAGGCTGCTGCAGTTCTGCCGCACATTTGGATGCCAGATCGAAAGGGGGGTTGCCGTCAGCAAAACCCGAGAACGACGTCGACGATTTTGTCATCCTGAGCGCAGCGAAGGATCCGTGCATTTTGTGAGCCCTTGCCGTGGTTACTCGGCAGAATACATAGATCCTTCGGCCCGCAAAGAGCGCGGGCCTCAGGATGACAAGCGTATGGCTAGAAGCTCGAAGCTTCCTCCTGCTAAACTCATCCGTTTGCCGAGGAGGCAATCTCATGCGCCGTTTTCTTCCGCTTCTTATGTTTGCGTTGGCAATCCCCTCTCTTGCCCAGGCCAAGCATCCTTTCACCTTCGAAGACATGATGAAGCTCAAGCGCGTCGGCGACCCGCAGGTTTCGCC
>JASIEN010000608.1 GCA_030045935.1 Candidatus Sulfotelmatobacter sp. | reverse complement strand
GTCGCTGGCGGATGTGGTTCGCCTTCAGAAGGACGGTTACAGCCGTTATAACGCGCTGCAGGCCAAGATAGAGAAACGCTACTCGAAAGGTGTAACGTTCAGCGCCTCCTACAGCTACTCGAAGACTATGGCCCTCGGCGAGAACTTCTCGGGTGGCGTACAAAACCCGCTGGATTGGGACGCGGATCGCGCCGTATCCAGCCAGGATATGACCCAGCATTTTGTGGCAAGCGCGGTTTACGCGTTGCCCTTCGGGCGGGGCAAAGCGCTCGGCGCGTCCTGGAATCGCTGGGTCAACGGCGCCCTGGGCGGATGGAGCGCCGGGCCTATTGTCACCGTGGACACCGGGATTCCGCTCAATTTAAGCGTGAACGGAAATCCCTCCAATACGGGCCAAGGGTCGGTGGTCGGCAACAACGACCGGCCCAATGTCGTCGGCAACTGGCATCTGTCGAATCCCACGATTCAGGAATGGTTCAACACAGCGGCATTCGTCGCCAACGCGCCCTATACGTTCGGCGATGCGGGACGCAATGTCCTGAGAAGTCCCGGCTTGGTCAATCTGGATTTCGCGGCGCACAAATCCTTCCAGATCACGGAGCGGATCAGCGCGCAGCTTCGCCTGGAATCTTTCAATGCCACCAACACTCCGGCGCTGGGTTCGCCGAACACGCAGGTAGGCAACCCGCTGTTCGGGCAAATCACCTCGGCTGGATCGGCTCGAGACAATCAGATCGGGCTGAAGATTTTGTTCTAAGAGTTCGCAACTGCTTTTAACGAAAGGAGAGTTTTGTGAAATTACGTTTGTTGGCTTTGGCGATCGGTTTCCTTGCGGTCGCAGCGCTTGGCTTCGGCCACCATGCCTTCGCGGCGGAGTATGACGGGAATCAGCCTGTCACGTTGAAGGGGACGCTCACGAGCGTCGAGTGGGTGAATCCGCACGGGTGGATTCACCTGGATGTGAAGGGGCCGGATGGAAAGGTCACGAACTGGGCAGTGGAGACCGGGGCCCCGAACGCGATGTTGCGGCGCGGTTTGCGCAAGACCGATTTTCCCGAAGGACTTCAGATTACCGTGGAGGGCTATCGCGCCAAGAATGGCACCCCGACCATCAACGGCACGAGCGTGAAACTGCCTGACGGCCGCAACCTGTTCACCGGTTCTTCGGGCACCGGCGCGCCCGGCGACAAGCAATGATAAGCAATGATAAGCAATGACACAAGCAATGACAAGCAATGACAAGCAATGACACAAGCAATGACACAAGCAATGACACGAGCAATGACGTGGAGCGGCCAATGAATAGAAGGTTCCAACTTGCAATCCTCGCTGCGGCGGGAGCAATGCTCGCCGCGGCCCAGACGTCTGCGATTCCGCGGCTTGCCGATGGCAAACCGAATCTGAGCGGAATCTGGCAGACCATGAACACGGCCGCCTACGACATCCAGGACCACGTGGCGCACGACTGGATCCCCGGCGGTCAGGGAGTTGTGGTGGGGGACGAGATTCCCTATCAGGACTGGGCGCTCACCAAGAAGAAGGAAAACTACCAGAAGCGCGCCACGGCAGATCCGGAGACTAAGTGCTACCTGCTCGGAGTCCCGCGCATCACCTATGCCGGTCACCCGTTCCAGATCTTTCAGGGAACAGCCAACGACAAAATCACGATCTTGTACGAGTACGCGCACACCAGCCGCTTTATCTACACCAAGAACCTGGAGCATCCGCCGGGTCCGATTGATTGGTGGATGGGAGATGCGCGCGGGCACTGGGAGGGGGACACGCTGGTGGTTGACAACGTCGACTTCAACGACAAGACGTGGTTTGACAAGGCCGGAAACTTCCACAGCGACGCACTGCACGTGGTGGAGCGGTACACGCCCACCGATGCCGATCACATCACCTACGAGGCGACCATCGAAGATCCGAAAGTCTTCACGCGTCCCTGGAAGATAAGCATGGTTCTCTACCGGCATACGGAGAAGAACTTCCAGCTTCTGGATTACGAATGCTTCGCGTTCGCCAACCAGGACGTTTACCCATAGTTCACGAATCGGAATCAGCAAAGAATGGAGATCAAAATGAGAACTCGATACCATGCGCCGGCGGTGGCCGGCTTCCTTTTCATTTCTTCCCTTGCGCTGCTCGGGCAGAACGCTAAGCCGGCCGGAGCCGAAAAACCTGCCTCTTCAGAGTGGACACCCGCGCGAACGCCGGACGGCCAGCCCGACGTGCACGGTTTCTGGCTCACGACCGAATACGGGATGGGGTGCCTGAGCGATCCGAGGAACGGCAACGTCGGATGCGTGCAGCAGTCTGGTCCGCCAAGGGGTGGTGGGGGCGGAGGCAGAGGCGGAGGCAGGGGCGGCCGCGGCGACGCCTCCCGCGAGAAATCTCACAGCCGGATCATCGACACGCCGGATGGCCAGATTCCCTATCAACCCTGGGCCCGGGAGAGACAGCAATATCTGCTCTCAAACTACTTCGAACCGACAAAGGCCGAGCAAATTGACCCGCAGCAGCGCTGCTGGCCGCTGGGC
>JASIEN010000607.1 GCA_030045935.1 Candidatus Sulfotelmatobacter sp. | reverse complement strand
GCATTTGTTCGCTGAACTGATCGCTATCGAGCAGAGCCTGTTCGATAGCGCGCTTCAGGTCATCGAGCGTCTGCTCACGATCAGGCAGTTCGTACCACATATCGCTGTTGAATCCGCTCTGCAGAAGATAGTCCGAGAGCGCGCTGAGCAGGTCTTCCATGCTCATTTCGCCGGCAGGATAGGGAAAGTATTTGGAGTAGCGGATACGCTTCATACAAGCTACTAACTCCTAGCTGCTAGCTTCTAGCTCAAATCTGTTGCCTAGAAGCTAGGAGCTAGCCGCTAGAAGCTAGCAACTGGAAGCTTTAGTTAAACTGCCTTCTCTGCCGGTACGGCTTGTCCTCTGGCTCGAACGACTTTTCTCGCACCGGCTCCGTCTTTTTCTCTTCCGCCTTGAACACGCGTTCTTCGCTGCGGCCGATGCGCTTGTGGGCATGCAGGCCTTCGAGAATAAATTCTGCAGCTGAGACCTGGTGCTCGGCGCTTTCCTTCTCCGAAACTCCAAGCGGAGTCAGTTTCTCAAGCAAGCCTTGGATCTCTTTCAGATTTTCCAGAGCTTCAGTGGCGGGAACTGAATCGGACAACTGCACCTCGCCGCCCAGGTCGAACCACTGCACGATTTGCTGCATGTTCGCACCGGTGAAATATTCGTCGTAAGTTTTGGCGATGGCGGTGCGAATCAGTTCGCGCCCAACATGATCCGCGCCCTTCATCTCCCCTTCGTATTCGAGTTCGAGCTTGCCCGTAATAGCGGGTAGTGCCGCGTAAACGTCGCTGATGCGCGGCACAACAGTTTGTTCATCATTGCTGATGGCGCGCCTTTCGGCGTTGGAGATCACATTTTCCATGGCAGAAATCGGCAGGCGCTGGCTCACTCCCGAACGCTTATCGATTTTCTTGTCTTCGCGCGCGGCGAAGGCGATACGCTCGATCACCTGCTGAATGTACGTCGGCAGGTGCATCGCGTGGCTGTTGCGGCAGGTCCAGGCTTCCTGCGCCGTGATCGCGATGCCTTCATCGACGGTTGCCGGATAATGCGTGCGAATCTCAGAACCGATGCGGTCTTTCAACGGAGTGATAATTTTTCCGCGTGCGGTGTAATCTTCGGGGTTCGCGCTGAAAACAATGGCGACATCGAGCGGGAGGCGGACAGGATATCCCTTAATCTGCACGTCGCCTTCCTGCATGATATTGAACAACCCGACCTGAATCTTCCCCGCAAGATCAGGAAGTTCGTTGATGGCGAAGATGCCGCGATTGGCGCGCGGCAGCAAACCATAATGAACCGTGTACTCGCTCGAGAGTTCGTGCCCGCCGCGCGCGGCTTTGATGGGATCGATGTCGCCGATGAGATCCGCAATGGTCACATCCGGTGTGGCGAGCTTCTCCACGTAGCGTTCGTCGGGGGTGAGATAGGAAATTGGCGTCGCATCGCCCAGCCGCGCAATTTCTTCCCGGCAGCGGCGGCAGATGGGAGTGTAGGGATTATCTCGAATCTCGCAGCCCGCTACGTACGGCATCTGCTCGTCGAGGAGCGTCGTCAGGCCACGCAGGATACGGCTTTTCGCCTGCCCGCGCAGGCCGAGCAGAATAAAGTTGTGGCGGGAAAGAATGGCGTTCACAATCTGCGGGACAACGGTGTCTTCATATCCTACGATGCCGGGGAAAATTGCCGTGTCGTGCTGGCGCAAGCAGGCGATCAGATTGTCGCGAAGTTCATCCTTGACGCGACGGTGACGCAAACGTTGTTCGGAAAAAGAACTGCGGCGCAATTCGCCAAGCGTGCGCGGGAAACTGCTCATGAAGCTGAACTCCCCAGAAGAACTGTGGCTTGATTATACGCGTAAGAACGAGCCCTGCGGCGGAAAGGCGCAGGGCGGAGTGAGATGTTCCTTTGTTGATGCCTAATGCGCGTGGCCGTTGCCCCCGGCCTTGTGCCGCGCATGGGCTGCCCGCTTCAGGTTGGGAAGGATGGTTTCGAAATAACTGATGAGTTGCGACAGGCGTTGTGGCTCGGAGCGCAAGCCAAGCAACTTCTGTTTGAAATCGAGATCGAGCGGCAGTGAGCCGGCAAGATAAAAAGAAAGCAGCAAAGGGTCGGCGGCGGAAAGGTCCGGTTTGGCCCCGGCAACCGCCAGCATTTCGGAGTGTAATTGAATCGCTCGCGCCCGGTCCTCCCCGGACGACGCTCCCGGTTCATCATCGATCATGAGAATCTCGGCGCGCAGAAAGGAACGTTCTTCGTTTACCCGCACCACTTCGAAGCGGCTGCGTCCTTCACTGACCAGGTCCAGACGTCCATCGGGATATTCTTTAACGACCGTAAAGATTTCTGCAGTACAGCCAATTTCAGCAAGTCCTTGTTCGACCGCCCGCACCACACCGAACGGCCGGTGCTGCGCCATGCATTCGCCAATCATTTCCTTATAGCGTGGCTCGAAAATGTGCAATGGCAATGGAACGCCCGGAAACAGCACGACATCGAGAGGGAAAAGTGGGAGCAGGGCGTCCAAAGCGGTCTCCAGCGGTCTCCTCGATTGTACGCCTGCAATTCTCACTTCTCAGTTGCCAGTTCCCGGTTATGATTTATTTACAAGCAAACGACTGAGAACTGAGTGCTGAGAATTGCCAATGGATCTTTCTGGAAAGACTGTTGTAGTCACTGGCGCCTCG
Source organism: Candidatus Sulfotelmatobacter sp. (assembly GCA_030045935.1). Taxonomy (GTDB): domain Bacteria; phylum Acidobacteriota; class Terriglobia; order Terriglobales; family Acidobacteriaceae; genus Sulfotelmatobacter. The sequence continues at coordinate 1,043 of JASIEN010000607.1, read as the reverse complement.
ATGGGAATCGGCGAGGCCATCGCGAAGCTGTTCGCCGACCAAGGCGCCGCCGTGGTCATGTTGTCACGAGATGGGGGACGCGTGGATGCGGCGCGCGCGCGAGTCGGCCACTCCGAACGAACGCTGGCGCTAGCATGTGACGTACGCCATCGCGAAGATATCGACCGCGCCGTGGGCCTGACCGTGCACCATTTCAAGAGAATCGATGTCTGGGTAAACAACGCCGGCCACGGCCTGCATGACTCGGTCGCGCAAATGGATATGGCGGCGTGCCGCGAAATGTTCGACACGAATCTATTCGGTGCCATTTCCGGCATGCAGGCCGTGATTCCCGTCATGCGGCAGCAAGGCGGAGGGACCATCATCAATATCTCGAGCGTTGCTGGGCACATCCCGATCCCGTTCAGCGCCGCCTACAGCGCCACCAAGTTTGCTTTGAATGCCATTGGCAAGGCCGCGCGAATCGAATTGAAAAAAGATGCAATCAACGTGCTGACAGTCTGTCCCGGCTACGTTCGTACCCAATTCAGTCAGAACTTAACCGTGGGCGAGGAGAGCAGAAGAGTCCGGCCGGAATCTGTGCGCGGCATCAGCGCCGAACGCGTGGCACGAGCCACGTTGCGAGGATATTTGAAACAGAAAAGGGAAGTGATCGTACCCTGGACGATGTGGGTAGCAGTAAAGGCTTACCAGCACTATCCGGGTCTGGTCGAATGGACGATGCAGAGAATGGCTAAATAGTCAGCAGAAGGTTGCTGCGGGCGAGCCTCTATCTTCCCCAATGAGCGAACATCAGGCGACGCTGAATCTCACCCCAAGTCCGCGAGCATCGCTTCCATTTCTGATTGCGCGTGCAGATTGCCGGTACGGCGGGCGGAGGCGATTCCGTCGCTCAGCATCGCTTTAGCGTCTTCAATCCTGTCCGCCCGCGCGAGCGTTTGCGCCGCCATGAAATATCCGGGAGTGTAATCCGGATTCGCCTTTAGCAGAATTGAGAACTCTGCCAGCGACCGGTCAAGATCGCCCTGCTTGGAATACTCCAT
>JASIEN010000606.1 GCA_030045935.1 Candidatus Sulfotelmatobacter sp. | reverse complement strand
GGTTACGTTTCACGGTTACTGGCGTAACCGCATCTCCCACGCATTTCGGCTCGTAAAGTGCGACTAATTCTTGAGCCAGCGAAGACTAATGTCTGGCGCTACCGTTTCACCGACAAAACAATGACCAGCACTCGCAAACTCGGGGGATTTTCGCTGATCGAAGTGTTGATCGTAATCTCGATTATCCTGATGATCGCGGCAATCTCGATTCCTAACCTCATGCGCGCCCGCATGGCGGCCAATGATTCTTCCGCTGCCAAGTGCCTTCACACGATCGAGGTTGGCGAAATTGGATATGCCTCCGCATATCCGACGGTCGGGTACCCGACAACGATGCCACCGCTCGGCGGGCCAGATCCCTGCATCCCGACCTCCGCTGCCGGATGCCTTATCGACAACGATCTCGCGACCAACGGCGGCGGCAGTGGCAAAAGCGGATATCAGTTCAATGCGACAGGATCGACCAGCGGTGATAACCCCGACAACGACGAGTTCTATGCCACGGCCACGCCCAGCAGCCCCTTGACCGGAACCCGCTCCTTCTGCGTCGCCGATGATGGGGTGATACGCGCTCAACCGCCAGGAAATGTCAACCTGATACCCACGTATATCGCATGCCTGGGATTGACGTCCCTGCAGAACTGAAGAGCGGCATATTGTAGCGTTCGGCATCTTTGACCGGGCGCTTGCACGCGCCACCCGGGCATTTTTCGGCATTGGCACCCTCGAGGCGTGTCAGCCACTTTTACTTTCGTAATTCCTTGAGAATCTCTGATGTATTCACTCTATTTCTTGTTTGCATATAATTTTGTAGGACAAGGTGAATCCTCGGCCTAAAAACTCGAGTCATGCCTGCGATTGAGATCCTGGGGTTGGAGAAAGTTTATAACGTCGGCTTCTGGCGCAAGCGCCCTAAGCGCGCGCTGTTTCCCCTTCAATTAACGGTCGAAGACGGCGAGATTTTCGGTTTTCTTGGTCCGAACGGAGCGGGTAAGACCACAACGCTCAAACTGCTCATGGGCCTGGTTTATCCAACGGGAGGGAGAGCGCGAATCCTGGGGCAGGATTGGACGGAACCCGCCGTGAAGGCGCAGATCGGCTTCCTTCCCGAGCAGCCATATTTCTACGACTATCTCACCGCGCACGAATTGCTGGAGTATTACGGGCAACTCTCGGGCGTGCCCGCCAAACAGCGCTCTCATCGCGTGAATGAGGTCTTGCATCAGGTGGGTTTGCCCGACGTCAAAGGACTCCAGCTGCGGAAATTCTCCAAAGGGATGTTGCAGCGCGTGGGGATCGCGCAGGCCATTGTGCACAACCCGCAAGTTCTTTTCTTCGATGAACCCATGTCGGGCCTCGATCCCATGGGCCGCCGCGAGGTGCGCGACCTGATGTATGGCCTTAAACAACAGGGAAAGACCGTATTTTTCTCTACCCACATTCTCTCCGACGCCGAGACTCTGTGCGATCATGTGGCCATCATTCATAAGGGAGAATTGCGCGGAGTGGGGGCGGTCGAAGATTTGACTGCCAGCGTGCAGGGTAAGGTCGAGGTGATCTGGCAAGGCACGCAGATTCCGGCTTCGATGAGAGCCCTGGGCGCCGAATGCCACGTTAGCGGGGACCGCGTCCGCGCCATCCTTGATGAGAAGCAGCAGGATGCAGCCATCGACGCTCTGCGCCGCGAACGGTTGCAACTGGTCTCGATCAATCCGGTTCGCACTACCCTGGAGTCATATTTCGTCGAAAAACTCCGGCGCGCTGAAACTACGGCCGGGAAAGCCGTATAGAACCTATGAACAGCCGTATCGCCCATATCGCCTCGAACACGTTCCGGGAAGCGGTTCGCGACCGCGTGCTTTACAACCTGATTGCCTTCGCGCTGCTGCTGTCCGGTGCGGCAATATTGGTCGGGCAGATTTCGATTGAGATCGAGAAGTTGGTCGTCATCAATCTGGGATTGACTGCAGTTTCGCTGTTCGGAGTTGTCATTGCCATCTTTATCGGCATCGGGCTGGTTTCGAAAGAGATCGAGAAAAGAACGCTTTACACGGTGCTGTCGCGGCCCGTCCGCCGCTGGGAATTCATCGTCGGCAAGTTTTTTGGCCTTGCCGGGACCCTGGTGGTGAACACGTTCTTTATGGCTATTGGCGTTTTCCTGGCCTTGCTCTACGTCTCCCACAAATTCGTGAGAGCCGATGCGCTGATTCTGATTGCTCTTTACTTCATCATTCTCGAGTTCCTGATCGTTTGCTCACTGTCGCTGTTATTCTCGTCATTTTCTTCGCCATTGCTCTCGGCCGTATTTGCATTTTCGTTATTTGTCGTCGGTAGCTTTGCGGAAGATCTGCGTAATTTTGCCGCCATGGCGCATGGCATCACACGCTGGCTGGCTACAGGCGCCGCTTATCTTGTGCCGAACTTCTCCGCTTTCAATGTGATTTCCTCGATCGCGCATGAACAGCCGGTGGCATCTCAACTCATCATGCAGAATACGTTATATGCCTTGTTCTACGCCGCAATGGCTTTGAGCGGCGCCGTGTTGATTTTCGAGCGCAGGGATTTGAAATAATGACGACCTGAAAATAATAATGATCCGAAATAATTCTGAAATAATAGAGATCTGAAAAATTAAAGAGATGACGTATCGCCGTAAAATCACTCTTGTCGCTAGCGTCGCTCTCGTGCTTTCACTGGCCGCGAGTTCGTTCGTATTGCATAGCATCGACAAGCTTCGTCCGCAGGCTACACTCGACGAAGTGCTGTTCATCAGCTCGCCCACGGTGGTCAAGAGGGCCAGCCTTGGCTACAACGGGCTGATGGCGTGCCTTTATTGGACGCGGGCCGTGCAGTATTTCGGCAACAGGCACCATTACTACGCGTCCAGCTACAACTTGTTAGCTCCATTGCTCGAAATCACCACGCGTCTTGATCCGCAACTGATTGTGGCCTACGAATTTGGCAGCAGCTTTCTTGCGCCCAAACCGCCGCAGGGAGCAGGCGAGCCCCAGCGCGCCGTTGCGCTGATGAAATACGGCATCAAGAACAATCCTGACAATTGGCATCTTTATTACGATCTCGGCTTCGTCTATTATCTGGAACTGCACGACTATAAAGACGCCGCAGAGATTTTTGAGCGCGGAACAAAGGTTCCTAACGCCCATCCATTTCTGAAGATCTTTGCCGCCCAGATGGCGCAACATGCCGGCGAATATCAAACTGCCCGCATGTTGTGGTCGGCGACTTACCAAACCACTGAGGACAAGCAGATCAAGCAGAACGCCATCGATCACCTGCGCGCCTTACGCGTGGATGAAGATGTGGACCACCTCCAGGACGCCGTCACCCACTTCGGCGAGCGCACCGGCCGCCTTCCGGCGAACATTTGGGAGTTGGTCAGTGCCGAAGGTCTTCCCGGCGTCCCCCTCGATCCTGATGAGCATCCATACAAGATGACCGCGAAAGGCCGGATTGAAGTGCGCGACCCCGATGCCTTCCCCTTCGCAACCAAGGGCCTGCCTTTGGGA
>JASIEN010000605.1 GCA_030045935.1 Candidatus Sulfotelmatobacter sp. | reverse complement strand
CTTACGGAATCATCTCAGCCCTGATCATTGAATACTGGGCGCCGAAAACCGCCTTCATTTACATCATGGGCGCAGCTTTTTCCGGGCTGATCCTCTCCTGGGCAGTATCGCTGGCCGCGCACATCAGCTTCCGCCGCCGCACAACCGCCGAGCAATTGGCCGCGCAGCCCATGCGTTCACCGTTAGGAATATCAGGATCGGTCATCGGATTTGTGCTCGCCTCAGCGGCGATCCTTAACACACTGTTCGCGACACGCATCAACGCCTGGGGCGGCATCACTTTTTTCGTCGCCCTAACCGTCGCCTACTTTTTTCTTAAACAACGCCGATCAATCCAGTCGTGATTTGCTCCGTGTCCCTTTGTGTCCCCTGTGTTTCAAGGTTTTTCTAACCAATTACCAACGTAAGTGGAATGTGCCCATTTCTGCTGCCAGACCCAGTTGCCGTCCGCTAACCTCGGTAAAGCGCGACGCCGAACTCCACGGGATTACGATGATCTGCTCTCTCCTCCTGCACCAGAACTCGCCCGCACCGCTGATCATGTGGTCACTTATCGGACTCGGCGCCGGCATTTATCTTTTCATTCAGGGCTTCCGCCTGCTCCAGCGCCGCCGCCTGATTCTCGATACACCGATTTCCAAAGTCCGCAGCGCCTCGCTCGGCATGGTCGAACTCAGCGGCCTCGCCACCGGCCCTTACACAATCGTAGCGCCCATAACCACGCGCCCTTGCTACTACTACCGCACTCTCGCCTGGGAGTGGAAGCAACAGGGCAAGAACAAACAATGGGTCAAGGTCGCAGCCGAATGCATGCACGTGCCATTCTTCCTCGACGATAACACTGGCAAATTCCTGGTCGACCCGCGTGGCGCCGATCTCGATCTCCACCGTGACTTCCAACAGGAATTTTGCGACGGCTTCTTCACCACCAAAGAAGAAGCGCCCCCCAACGTGCGCGATTTCCTCCTGCGCCACGGCGTCAGCACGCGCAACAAAATGAAAGTTGAGGAATTCTGCATCAAGCCCAAGAATGCGATCTTCGTTCTTGGCACGCTCGACGAAAACCCTGGCCTCGAAGTTTCCGACCAACCCATCGTGGATGAAGAGCACAATACGCTGCGACCCAGCGGACTGTTTGAAAGCCAGCAACTCTCGGACCGCTTCGACCATGCCGCGTTGGCATTCACCATGGGGGGCTCAGGCGGCTCCGACGTGGCGCTCGAACAATACCTCGCCAAAAGAGTAGGCGTTGCTACGCCAGTGCGAACCGCGTCGCGTACCGAAGTCATCCGCCTATCGCCGGATCAAGGTCCGGCGAAGGTGTCAGAAATGACCCAGCAACAGAAAATCGCGGCCGCACTCGCGAAGGCGGGGATCTCGAATCCCTCAGCTTGGGGGGCTGCCGGGGTCAAACCCCAAACGGGCGTTGCCAGTTCCATCGTCGCGGCCAGTCCCGCGCCTGTTGCGAACTCCAGGCCAGTTGCGGTTTCCACAAATGAGCCTGACACCGTCGATTCGCATCCCCCTGTTGTCCTGTTGAAAGGCAAAAACAATCCAACCTTCATCATCTCCTGGCGCAGCCAGCGTGAACTGGCCAATTCACTCGGCTGGAAATGCGCTCTGATGATCTGGGGTGGCCCCGCTCTCGCGCTGGCCAGCCTTTACCTTCTGCTCAACATTACACACCTGCTATAAAGGCTACGGCCAGTTCCCAGTTCTCAGTCATCAACTATCAGCTAACCGCACCGTTCTAAGCGGTGTGTTGCTGAGAACTGAGAACAGTGAACTGAGAACTATCTAGTACAATTGCTCCGTGAGCCAGGCCGTTCGAATCGGTATTCTCGGCGACTTCAACCCTGAATTCCGCTCTCATCACGCCACCAACGACTCTCTTCAGCACGCCGCCCACAAACTCGACTTCGAGTTGCACTCGGAATGGATTCCCACTCCCGAGCTCGTCAAACCCGACTCCCACAAGCTTCTCGAATCCTTCGACGGACTCTGGGGCGCGCCCGGAAGTCCCTTCAAAAGCTTCGACGGAATGCTCAAAGGCATAGAGTTCGCGCGCAAGCGCGACTGGCCGTACCTCGGCACCTGCGCCGGCTTTCAGTACGCCCTGATCGAATTTGCCCGCAACGTCGTCGGCATCGCCGACGCCGACAGCGCCGAAAACAATTCCGGCTCGAAAAACATCATCATCTATCCCGTCGCCTGCGCCGTTCCCGACCGCAAAGGCGACGCTCCCAAGCTCTCCGGCAAAGTGCCGGAAATCCGCCTGCGCCCCGGCTCGTATCTGCAATCTTTTTACGGAAAGAAAACAGAAACTGTAACGGAAGAGTATTTCTGCAACTTCGAAGTGAATCCCGAGTACGAGTGGACTACCATGGAAGCCGGATTTCCCGTGGTCGCCCGCGGTCCGCAGGGCGAAATCCGCGCCGTCGAATCGCCCACCCACCGCTTTTTCGTCGCGACATTATTTCAGCCGCAACTTTCCTCGACCGAGAAGAAGCCCCATCCGGTCGTCAACGCCTTCGTGCAAGCCGCCGCCGATTGGGCCCGCAAGAAACTCGACGACAGCGTGCTGGAGTAGCTGGAATTCCTCGCCGAAAGCGTAACGCAAATAGAGGGCGTCATCCTGAAGGGCCGCGTTTTCACCAGCGGCCCGAGGGATCTCCCCACGCAACGCCTCCCATGGGAAATGTTCAATCTTCACCGAGGACAGCGCGACCATGAGACACCTCAGTGACAAGTAGCCCCGCTGGACAGTCAGGCACGGCTCTTTTTACACTTCGGAAAAGGAGACGAACATGGACGCTACCATCTCCACCAAAGAACTTAAGAAAAAGCTGGATAGCAAACAGATCACCCTCGTCGAAACGCTCGCCCCTGAGCGCTACCGCGACGCGCATATTCCCGGAGCAGTGAACATTCCTCCAGAAAAAATCCACGAACTCGCTCCGCAGATCCTGCCCGATAAGAACGCCGAGATTGTGACCTACTGCTCCAACAGTCATTGACACGCCAGCGCATACGCTGCCCGGGAATTGGCAGCGATGGGTTACAAGAACGTGGCGCATTATCCCGAAGGCAAGCAGGGATGGATGGAGGCCGGGCTGCCGGTGGAGAAAGCGGCTTAGGCAAAGGTAAAAAGTTTCAAAGTTTTTGGTTTTGAATGTTTCGGAGACCTGATTCGATCTCACAGCTAAAGTTTTCTCGCCAGCTGCCGATTAGCCCCGCATGATCACTCCAATCAGCAGTTCGCACTCGAATCAAACTGAAACTCTTCAATCAACGGCTCCCAAGGCTGAGCCGCAGCCGCAGGCGCCAACTTCATTGCCTTCCGACACGGTTTCGCTCAAGAGCGCGGGAAATGTCAACCAAAACGGCTCCGGCCAGTGAGCAACGGTCTGATCGGCGGCGCAACCCAAGCGCAGGATGCGCCGCCTGGAAAAACCGAAGAGCTTAGCTCCGCCGAACCCTGCGACTTCGGGCCAGCTCGTCGTTCCCAATACTAGGTCGCTTTGATAAATTTCAGCGAGGCTGAATTCATGCAATAGCGCAGTCCGGTCGGGGGTGGGCCGTCATTGAAGACGTGCCCGAGGTGTGCATCGCATTCTTTGCAGGCGACTGCCGTGCGCTGCATGCCGAGTGAATCGTCGCTGATCTCACGCACATTCTCCTGCGCGATGGGAGCCCAGAAGCTAGGCCATCCGGTGTGCGAATCAAATTTTGTTTCTGAGCTGAAAAGCGCATTGTCGCAGCAGATACAGCGGTAGAGGCCCCTGTCGTGCAGATTCCAGTACTTGCCGGTGTAGGCAATTTCGGTATCGGCGTGGCGCGTGATTTCGAATACGCCCGACGGCAGCTGCTTACGCCACTCGTCTTCGGTTTTGATGACCTTCTGCACTTTCACTTTCCCCAGGCGCTTGCCGTCATCGGAGAACTGCACGATCGTCACTTCTCCCGGTTCAGACTTAACTGCGGCAATCACGCGCGGCTGACGCCAGTGAATCAGCAATGCTCCGCCGATGGTGGCGACGCTGCCAAAAAGAAATGCTCGCCTGCCTCCACTGAAGCCAGAATCGTCACGATTCTCCTTGAACATAGTCCCCCTGATCCAGGCCTTAGAGGTTTCATAGCGCGCTAACCTGGCCCGGGGCGCAGGCTGAAACTTTGAAACCTTTGAAACCTGTTGGTTCGTAACTCTTTACTTCCCCGTGTACATATCGGGAAAATCCTTCTTCAGATTCGCCACCTTCGGAGCATCGTTATAGCGAATGTACAAGTTGTCAGGATGCAGCTCCGCATAGTTCTGATGATAAGCCTCCGCCGGGTAAAATCCCTGCAGCTCCGTCACCTGAGTTACGATTCTGTGCTTGAAGACGTGCGCCTGCTCAAGCTGCGCGATATAGGCTTCGGCAACGTGTTTCTGCACATCGTTGGTGTAGAAAATCGCCGAGCGGTATTGCGTGCCCTCATCCGGGCCCTGGCGATTCAACTCGGTCGGATCGTGCGCCACCGAGAAGAATATCCATAGCAGCTTCCCGTACGTAACCTGCGAAGGAT
>JASIEN010000604.1 GCA_030045935.1 Candidatus Sulfotelmatobacter sp. | reverse complement strand
TCGGTATCGCCCAGCTTCTTGCGAACTTTGCTGACGTGCATGTCAATGCTGCGGTCGAACGGCGAAAACTTGCGGCTGAGCACGGCATTCACCAGCCGCTCGCGAGGAACCACGCGTCCGGCCTCGCGCAGCAGCACCTCCAGCAGATTAAATTCTACGGAAGTCAGATCGACCGGTTGCCCGTTGCGGCGCACGCTGCGAGTTGCAGGGTCCAGTTCGATTTCGCCCACACGCACAATATCGGGGGCAGACGGCAGGGCTTTGTCTCCGCGGGTACGGCGAAGAATGGCACGAATACGGGCGACGAGTTCGCGGGGATTGAAGGGCTTGGGCAAATAATCGTCGGCGCCGATCTCCAAACCGACGATGCGATCGACATCTTCACCGCGGGCGGTGAGCAGGAGCACGGGCAGGCGGGAGGTGGCGCGAATGCGGCGCAGAACCTCAAATCCGTTGATGCCGGGCAACATCACATCAAGGACAACCAGCAAATATCCGCCGCCAGAAGCACGTTGCAGGCCGTTTTCACCGTCGTGCACAGCCTCGACCGTGAAGCCTTCAGACTGAAGGTATTCGCCGACCAGATTGCACAGTTCGACGTCATCATCAATGACCAGAATCCGTTCCATCTTCTTAACTGACATTGTGCGCCACGTCCTGAGCGGTTGCGGTAAAGAATTGTCAAACTCCAGAGCAAAACCGCGCAATTCTCGCTTGACAAAACTTTACTCGGCTTGACTGAGTTTTTACCACTTTTTTGCGGGCGGACGTGTTCTTATCAGTGATAGCAAAAGACCGAGTTTTCCAGGAAAGGAATTGCTCGTCAAGGAGTAACAATTTATGAAATCGTTCAGCTTTCGTTTGATCGTAGCAGCACTGGCGGTCACGCTAGGGGCTGCGCTAGCGCAATCCCAAAGTGCAGATACTCAAGCGGCGCCTCCGCCGGGTCGTGGCTTCGGGCCAGCAGGCCATATGATCGGCTTTTACAGCAAAGTGCTCGGCATCACTGATGACCAAAAGGCGGAGATGAAATCCGTGCTGCAAAAAGAACAGCCCACCATGAAGCCACTGATGCAGCAGGCTCGCCAGCTTGATCAGCAGTTGAAGCAATATGAAGAAGGCACGTTTGATCAGGCGAAGGTGCAGGCCCTGGTTTCGCAACAGTCACAAACGCTGGTGCAACTCAAAGTGGAAGAGGCACGCATTCACAATGAGCTTTATCAGTTGCTGACTCCCGATCAGCAAGCCAAGCTGAAGGATTTTGAGGCTAATCGCCAAGCTCGAATGCAGCAGCACATGCAAGGAAATACACCCTCTTCTGACGAAGAGTGAAGATCAGCGCGGGGCTGGGGCTCCCACTCAACTCCGCGTAATGATTTTGGCGGCAGAACATGGAAGTGGCCCAGGTTTTTATTATCGTTATCAGCTGGATTGTTTTCCCAGTTGCTGCACTGGTTCTCCTCTGGGCAAGTTTCATCGTTTTCAGACAGGATGTTTCGGCGCTGCAGTGGAGTGAAAAGCATCCGACAGCACCCTTGCGCTGATTGGGCATAATCCAAGTCAGGCTGCCCGATGCACTTTTGCGAGTCGGTTTGCCCGCCTGTTATTGCACCCCACCCTGCTAGAATTTCATCTACAAAGTTTCATGATTCCGAAGAGCATGCGTCCACTCGTCCCTTATCTCAAGCGCTATCGCTGGGGCTTGCTGACTGGCGCCATCTGTGTGGTGCTGAGCAATGGGGCGTGGGCGCGATTGCCCAAGGTCATCGGGGATGCGGCACAGAGTCTCGAGAGCGGCGTAACCCGCCATAAACTGCTTGCGTTCGCGTTTTATGTTCTGGGACTGGCAGCGGTGCGCGGCATATTTCTTTTTCTTACGCGCTGGATTGTGATTGGCATCTCTCGCGACATCGAATTTGACCTGCGCAACGATTTGTTCGAACACCTGGAAACACTTTCGTATTCCTACTACCAGCGCATGCGCACTGGCGACATTATGGCGCGCATGACAAATGATCTCAACGCAGTACGCATGTTGCTCGGGCCAGCGATCATGTACTCGGCGAACACGCTTGTGTTCACGGCGATTGCCTTGTGGTACATGATCCACAACAGCCCCAAGCTGACGTTCTACGCTTTTCTGCCACTGCCTGTAGCCAGCGTCGTCATTCAATATTTCGGACACCGTATCCACGAACGATTCGAAACGATCCAGGCGATGTTTTCCGACATTTCGGCGCGTGCCCAGGAGAATTTCTCCGGAGCCAGACTGATTCGCGCCTACGTACAGGAAGAAGCCGAAATTAAGGCATTCGAGAACGCTAATCAAGAATACATTGCGCGCAGCTTGAAGCTGGTGCGGCTGATGGGCATGTTATGGCCGACGCTGGAACTCATGCTCGGACTGGCCATGGTGCTGGTGCTGTGGATTGGCGGTCGCGAAGTTCTGGCCGGGCGGATGGACATTGGAGTGTTCACCGCCTTCAACATTTACATGATGCAGTTGACGTTCCCTGTGATCGCGTTGGGGTGGGTGGTCAACATATTCCAGCGCGGCACGGCGTCGCTGGGCCGGCTGAACGAAATTCTTCAGGAGCAGCCGGAGATTAAGGATGAACCCGAAGCCCGCGCTCTGCCGTTGCGGGGAGAAATCGAATTTCGCGGGTTGAATTTCGCTTACAACGGCAAACCGGTGCTCGAGAATGTGAACCTCAGCGTTCCCGCTGGCACCAGCATGGCGATTGTCGGCCCAACAGGTTCGGGAAAGACTACGCTGGTGAGCCTAATTCCGAGGATTTACGACGCTGCGCCAGGAATGGTTCTGATCGATGGCTGCCCGATTCGCGAATTTTCTGTTGAGTCGCTGCGCGGCAGCATCGGCTTCGTGCCGCAGGAAACTTTTCTGTTCAGTGACCGCATTCGGGAAAACATCGCGCTGGGAGTAAAGTCGGCAACCGACGAGGAAATTCACGAAGCGGCCGAGGCGGCCAACATCGCGCAAGACATCGAGTCCTTCCCAGAGCGGTATCGGACCATGGTGGGCGAGCGGGGTCTCACGCTCTCGGGAGGCCAGAAGCAGCGGACGGCGATTGCGCGCGCTTTGATCCGCAACCCGCGAATCCTCATTCTTGACGATGCGCTCTCCAGCGTGGATACGCAGACCGAAGACAAAATCCTGAATCATCTGCGCGAAATCATGCAGGGGCGAACCACGATTTTCATATCTCACCGCGTTTCCACAGTGCGCAACGCCGATCGAATTGCCGTGCTGCATGAAGGGCGGATCGTGGAATCCGGGACGCACGACGAACTGCTTGCCTTGAACGGCTACTACAGCGATCTGTATAACAAACAGTTGCTTGAGGAAGAACTGGCCGAAGTTTAGTCTCCTGTGATCGGCCGGTGTTCGCACGTAGAGCCATGCAGCGCGTTGACGCTCCTGAAATTCTCGATTCCGAAGACTGCCCGGCGGAAGACATCGCGGCCACGCTACAGACACTTGACCGCATCAATCGCTGGTTTGGCGGAGTTTCCACGACGCAGGGGATGGTGGAGCGTGTTTCCTCCGCGACCGGAGTAAAACATTTATCTCTGCTGGAAGCAGCGGCTGGCTCGGGCAAGTCGCCGGAAAACGTGTCGAAAAAAGTGACGCGTCGTGGAATCAGGCTCGAAATCACTTTGCTGGATCGGTTGCGCTCTCATCTTCCTGCAAGAGCGGATGGCATCTCCAGCGCTCCCCTTTTTCGCCCGCGGAGTGTAGCCGGGAACGCACTCATGTTGCCTTTCGGAGACGGAACTTTTGATCTGGTGAGCTGTAATTTGTTTGCGCATCATCTGAATGAGCAAGAAATCGTGCAGTTCGCGCGTGAGAGTCTGCGCGTCAGCCGGTTGGCCCTTTTGATCAACGACTTAGTCCGCCATCCGCTGCATCTGGGCCTGGTTTATGCAGCCTATCCGATCATGAGCAGCCGCGTAGCGTGGCTGGACGGGCTGACCTCGGTGCGACGCGCCTATGTTCCGCGCGAAATTTGCAGTTTTGTGCGGAGTGCGTGCCCACGGGCGCGGGTTGAAATTACCCGCAATTTTCTGTTTCGCATGGGTGTGATTGTGTGGAAGCCTGCTGGCTCCGCGTCCTAACTAACGCACGACCAGCACTTCCCTGATGTTGTCGCGGGCGAGGAAGAATTTGAT
>JASIEN010000603.1 GCA_030045935.1 Candidatus Sulfotelmatobacter sp. | reverse complement strand
CGAACCTGCGCCTCTCGGTTCCTGCCCGAACAGGTTGTGACAAGCGCCGCCTGTAGAGCAATTCCTCGCCGTGCTGTTTCGAGCGTCTTTGCTTGTTCGCAGCGCTGAAGAAAAACAAAGATAGGACACTGGGCCCAGTGTAAGAGCGTGAATCCGGCCGGACAAGAAAGAAGAGGAAGGTTGGCTCCAATCGGAATTCTCACCCTGCCGTAAGAAACGCGACAAGGGGGGCAACCCTATTTCGAAATGAGAGACGGACGGGCGAATCGAAGCGATCTAACCTGCAAGAAAGAGAGTTCAGCGCGTTCTCAGCCCAGGAGTATCCAACATCAGCATTCTGGGAGGTCACAATGTACCTTTGCCCGAAAATGCTGTTTGCAACTGCACTGCTTCTGACGGCATCCGGTGCGATTGCACAGGAACGGTACCGCTCGAACTCTCCTGATCCCGAGTTGGTGGCCCGACTTTCCTATGACAATTCGGGACCTGTGCGACACGGGGATATGCACCATCTATGTATTGCCGTTTTTCGTGATGGGGAATATCGGATGGTGCGTAGTTGGGATGAACGTCCGATTCAGTGGCTACAGGGCAAAATGGCGAAAGAAGAGTCGCGGCAATTGTTCAAGCTGCTGCAATCCGCTGAGTTGCGGAGCCTCTCAGGGACGCATGAGGGTTTGATTCGTGAACAGGCCGAAAGTTTTGGGGCGGAGATTCCAGTGGGCGATCAGTTGCGTGACGGTGGGGCCGACGATAAAACGCCCGGTGGAACCGAGGATGGGGCCAAACACGATGCCTGGCGACTGCAGTGGGTCAATGGAGACGGCAAGAATCCGTTTCCGGCTTCGGTTTCGAAAGTTGTGGACTGGCTGCGGAGTTTCCAGCCGAAGGGTGGGACAGCGTTTGATTACGATGACTACCCGGATGTGTGTCCGGCGGGAGGAGTTCGTCTTCTGCAACCATCAGTGGCAGGAAAATAGATGATTGCCGACCCTCCCGCAAAAAAGCGCGGGAATTGCCTGCCCGGAGCAAGCGAAGCGCGCCGAAGGGGTGGGGCAACTGCATTTTCATGTCTTCAAACGGCGCGGCTTCAGCCGCGCCCCTTCAAAACAAAAAACTTGGGCGGAGCAGGACTCAAACAGCGGATAACTGCGGCAGCCGGGCGATTACCGCTCCCGAGCGTCACCGGGAGAGCGTGTAGGTGAAAAATCCCAGTGTCGCCGCTGAGAACGCGAAGCCAAGAAACCACCACTTGGCCCCGCGAATCGCGGCCACCAACCCCAGGATTACAGCAGAGATTGCTGTACCCAGTACGATTTTGTATTCGCTCTCCGCTCCGGCCAGGTTGTCGATGAAGTGATCCGCCCGGCCCGGATCCAGCAGCGAGAGCCAGAGCAGGCTGGTCAGAAGCATTGCGATCGTGCCTGAAAGATGAGCAACGGCGCGTAACATAATGAAGATCGTGGGCCAGTGCCGAGTTTTCGTTGCAGGCCAATCCACTACCATTTTTGCAGGTAGAGGTTTGACCGTAATTCTCGAAAAACCCTCTTACTCACGGCATCAGCGGGCCGCGTTGATCTCCTGAACAATACGGTCGAGATGATAGACCTTTTGAAGGCCTTCCAATAGAGCACGGCTGTCGACGGCCACCGCGCGGTTTTGCGCCGCATCGTAGCCGAAATCGCCGCCCAAAGAAAAAATGTTGCCATCGAAGATGAGGCCGACGATTTCGGCCTTGCTATTAATCAGCGGGCTTCCAGAGTTGCCACCAATGATGTCGTTGGTCGTGGAGAGGTTCATCGGCATTTCCAAATTGAGAGACGACTTGGCATCCAGCCAGCTTTTCGGCAAAGCAAAAGGAGGCGCACCGGTGGCACGTCCGAACAACCCGCCAATGGTTGTGTAGGGCTCGACAAAATGGCCCTCTGCATCCTCAAAACCTTTGACGGCGCCATAGCTTAGGCGAAGGGTGAAGGTTGCATCCGGGGCCGCGCTTTCTCCGTATACCGCGAAGCGAGCGTTCGCGATGCGCTCTGCATTCGAGCGGGTTGGCGCCACGACTTCATCCTCATATTGTTTGCGCACCGCGCGCAAATCAGGGTCGATAGAGGCCGCGAACCGAATCAGTGGATCACTCGACGCGGTGATTGCCGCTTCGCCGCCGTCATAGAGTGCCTCTCGAACTTTCGGGTCATCCAGATGAGTGCCACTGACCAGGCGAGCGGCAAGTTGCCCCGGCGATTCATCTCCCAGCATCTTGCGAACAAAAGGATCACCCTCCCCCAAATCACGCTGGATGTTAGTGAAACCGTAGGCCAGAGTGAGTTCCTGCAAGCCCTTATGGACCGGAATATTTGCCGCCAGGCGCTGACGCAGCGTAACTAGGGCCTGATCCGTGTATTCGGGCAGCCGCTCCCCGTTGGGCTTGGTTCGCTCGGTTGCCGCGCGCACCAGTTCGATCGCATCTCCGAGCTGGCCCATGCGAAATATGAAACCATTCAGGTCGAGGTATCGGATGAAGAGCTTGGCGCGAACTTGTTGAATCTGGGCGATGTTGTTCCAGGCAGAAGCATCGTCGGCGAGTTTCGGATCCTTGGCCACCGCGGCGCACAATTTCTGCTCTTCCTGCGCCTTGATGGAGAAGAACTCGGGGTCGAGCAATGCGGCTTGCCGTCCGTAATTTGCCTTGAAAGAGTTCGCTATAAAGAAATCATCTTCGTGTGCCGAGCGCTCCTGCTCCGGGCCCTGCTTCATGAACTCTTCCAATTCCCCGCGATATTCGGCCAGGTAAGGCATGAGAAAGGGAAAGGACTTGTTTCTGAGAAACTCCAGTTGAGAGATAGTGAATTCGCGCTCAGTCCCACCGGGATTGCCGGAGACGAACACGAGTTCATCCGTCTTGGAACCATTCGGGCTCCAGCGAAGGTAATCATGGCTGGCTATGGCTTTGCCATTCTCATAAGCCCGCAGCAGGCCTATATCGAAGTCGAAACGCGGAAAATTGAAATTGTCGGGATCGCCGCCGAACTGTGCTACGGCAAATTCCGGGGCGAACACCAGCCGCACATCGGTGTAGCGCTTGTAATGGTAGAGGTTGTAAATCCCACCGTGGTAGAGCGAGACGACATCGCATCGGACGCCAGGATCGGTCCCACAGCTTTGCTCAAGCTTTGCCCCTTCCGCGCGCAGCGCTTTATTGGCGGCGTCTCCGGTCTTGCCGGCCAAAGCCGCTTTGACTTCGGCGGTGACATCAACGATCTGAGTCAACTGGTCGAGTTCGAGGTCCGGACATTTACGCTCTTCCTCGGCACTCTTGGCGGAGAAGCCTGTTTCAACGAAATTCGTCTGGGCGGTTGAGAGTTGTTCTTCACAGTCAACCACGCAGTGATGATTCGTCATGACTAATCCGTTTGGAGAGATAAACGATGCGGAACAACCCTGGGCGATGCGCAAGGACGAATTGCGAACGTGATCCAGCCAGGTTTGCGGGGGAGAGAAACCATACTTTTCCTGCACCTTCTTCGAAGGGAAGTTGTTAAAAGTCCACATGCCTTCGTCGGCTCGGGTGAACGCAGTGAAACAAAAGGTCACCAGGAAGATGGTGAAAATGGCAGGAAAGATCGAACGGAGCTTTTGGGATTTCATACGTGCCTCTCTGACAAGTGTAAGCCCAATTGCTGCGCAACGCGCTGATGGCCTGCTAAAGCTGTGGCTGCGTTAGAGATGAGGCGGCAAGGAATTGGGGAGTTGGCGCTGGGCTACTGCCGTGCCAGCAGTTCTGCCTGAGACCTTTATTGTGGTCGGCGGGCTTACTGGACCACGCCCGTCCGATTCAAGCTAACCATCGCATCTGCCGATCATTCATGAATAGCTCTGGAAGGCTCTCATGGCGGAATGCGAAAGATTCAAGGCTTGCCCCTTTTTCAACGACCAACTGGCTTACATGCCACAAACCGCCCACGCCATGAAACAAAAATATTGCTACGGCGATAAGACCCAGTGTGCCCGGTACCTGGTTGTGATCGAGGGAATTGCTGTGCCGGGCAATCTGTTTCCCAACCAGGTAGAGCGCGCCCGCGAAATCATTTGCGACGCAAGAAACCCGGCCCGCAAAGTTTTTTCCGACGAAAAGAAACAGCATGCCGAATCAAGGAGATCGCATAAGGCACGCGGCGCCGGCGCTCTCTGACGGCTTGACGGGATATAGGGAGCCGAGGGGGGAAATGCTACACCTACAAAAATTTTGCGCGCGCGCGCGCGCGGGGTTACGAGTGCGATCCGGATGTTTCACCAGTTATTAATTATGGAAAGCTTGCGCAATTGACAGAGAAGCTTTAGTGCATCTACCCTTGTCGCAACTCCGTGAGTCTGGTCGCAAAAACTGCACCCGAGAGCCTGATCCGCCCGGTTATGCCGGAATTGGACTCCCTGCGCGGCGTGGCGATTTTGCTTGTCTTGTTTTTCCACGGATTCGATTCTCCCAGCATTGTGTGGTCAGCACTGTCGGTGCCAGCACGTCTATTCGTCACCGCATGTCTCGGAGGGTGGACGGGCGTTTACCTGTTCTTTGTTCTCTCTGGATTCCTGATAACCGGAATTCTGCTCGACAGCAAGCCGAAACCGCAGTACTACCGACGGTTTTACATCCGCAGAGCACTGCGGATCTTACCCGCGTTTTACCTGCTTCTTCTGCTGCTCATCGTGTTACCGCGAACCGGTTGGTTGGCTCATCGTAGGGTGGGTTGGCCCTTCCTGGCCCTGAGCTTCCTGTATCTCGCCAACATGACCACCATTTTCGGCGTGCCTGGGCAGTACGCGGCGTTATGGTCACTGGCGGTGGAAGAGCACTTTTATCTTGTATGGCCCGCCGTGGTCCGCAGGCTCTCACCCCGAGCCATAGCGTCGTGCGCACTGGGGATTTTCCTCGTGTCTCCTGGGATTCGCGCGGGGGCGTACTGGCTCAACTGGAGCCCCAATGCGGGCTATACATGGTTCGCGGCCGACGGCCTAGCGATTGGCGCGCTGTTGGGGGCGCTGAGCCGGGGCTGGTTGGCCGAGCGCATCCCGATGCGGAAATTCTCCATCATCTGCATCTCTGCCGCCGTTGCAGCGTTCGTCCTAGGAACTCCATTCGGGATCTGGCGTGGAGTTACATTTACGGGTGCCGTATTCCGGAACACGGCGGTGGACCTCTTCTGTTCGGGCGTCTTGGGGTTCACTCTCCTGGTCGGAACCAGTCGTTTCAAGTGGATGGTGCAGTTGCGCTGGTTACGGTGGTTTGGCGAGATCAGTTACGGACTTTATCTGTTTCACATGCTGGCTTTTGATTTTGCCGATCACTGGATCATCCGCCTTTTCCCTGGCTATTACCCGCAAGTCTTGAGCGGCCTCCGGCCTTTGCTCGTGCGCTTCTTGGTGAGTGCGGGAATCGGAGTTGGTGCTGCCTTCTTATCGCGAAAATACTTTGAGGAACGGTTCCTGAAATTAAAGGAGCGCTGGACTACACCCACTTCCGGCCTACTGCCAAAACCCCTTGGCCACAACGATGTGCCCGAAGTTGAACAGTCTGACGGTTTGACGGGGTTAGCTATTTGCCGGGAAAAAGTGTCCCACCTCCGGAACGCGTGTGCAATGGGCTGAACACGGGTATGCGGGCGGGCGAGCGGGGAGCGCGGGCGGGTACAATTTGGCGGTGAAATTGTTGGGCAAATGTATGGAGTAAAGGTGCGCGGAGCGGGAGAATCCTGCCCTGGGAATTCCGGGGCGAAATTCTAGAT
>JASIEN010000055.1 GCA_030045935.1 Candidatus Sulfotelmatobacter sp. | reverse complement strand
CGATGTTGTGGGCTCGGCCGATCCCCGATTCCAGCATGCCGCCGCACCAAACGGGAACTTTGTTCTGCCGGCAAACGTTGTGGATCTTGATTGCCTCGCTGAATCCGCCTACGCGGCCTACTTTTATGTTAATGATGCGGCAGGCGCCAGTTTCAACCGCTTGCGCCGCGGCGCGGGCGCTCACAATTGACTCATCCAGGCAAATTGCCGTACGCAATTCTTTTTGCAGACGCGCGTGGTAGTAGATATCGTCATCCCAGAGTGGCTGCTCGATCATAAGCAGGTTGAACTGATCAAGATCGCGCAAATGTTCGATCTGATCGAGCGTGTAGGCGGAATTGGCGTCGCAACTCAGAGTGATGTCGGCCCAGCGGGAGCGAATTTTTTCGAGCACGTTTACGTCCCAACCCGGCTTAACTTTTACTTTGATTCGGCGGTAGCCAGCAGCCAGTTCAGTCTGGATTTCTTCCAGCAGTTGCTCGACGGAATCCTGAATGCCGATTGAGACTCCGCAAGGAATTTCCCTTCGCGTGCCGCCTAGCAGTTTCCACAGGGGAAGCTTCTTCCGTTTTGCCTCGGCGTCCCACAGGACGTTTTCCAGTGCCGCTTTGGCCATCCGATGTCCGCGCACTCTTCCCATCAAAGCCGCACTTTCGCGCGCTGATTCGAGATTGCGCCCGACCACCACGGGAGCAAGGTAGCGCAGAATCGTGAGCCAACTGCTCTCTACCCACTCGCTGCTGTAGAACGGATCCTCGCCGGCAACGCATTCGCCCCAGCCATCGATGCCTTCACAATGTGCGGTCAGCAGCAGGATTCGACGGCTGTAGGTTCTACCAAAGCTCGTTTCGAAAAAATGCACGAGCGGCATGCGAATTTCGCGGAGCGTAATGGCTTCAATTTTCATTGAGGTCAATGTCATTCACCACGGAGAGACGGAGTCACGGAGGAAGTCAATGTATCGCACTCTTCTTTTCCGACCGTTTTGTTCTACAATTTTTTGCTCCCGGGCTCAGTTTTTGCTCCCGGCCTCAGTGTCTCTGCGGTAACAGGAATCACGGCTGTGACGCGTACGACCACTTCTCGTCCCACTGCCCCAGCAGAAACTTGCCATCGCCTTGGGCGTCTCGATCGTAACCCAATACGGCCAAACCCCGCGAGAAGGCGCCGAGAAATTTATCGCGATTGCCCTCCTGCACCTGCTGGGCGCGATTTTTTGTCTCTGCTGCAGCCTTCCATTCATAAATTTGTGCCGGTACCTCGATGGTGAGTTCGGTCCTGAAAGCGGGATTCTTTCCGGTCGCAAGCAACGTCTCCACGCGCTTAGATTTCAGCCACCATTCGGCGATCAGCCGGTCGCTTGGCAACCCTCCCTGGAGCGGCGATGAAGTGATGCCGTACTGATTGACGTTGTAGCGCCGCGAGATCGCCCCGAGCTTTTCGACATTAAGATATGCATTCTTGATTTCGAGCGGGTCGAATGTCCACTCGATCAGTTCGATGCCGCGCGCGAGCGCATCTTCCCTCTGCAGCAGCTTTAGACGACGTCCCAAGCCGCCGTCGCGGTATTCCCTGCGCACAGCCAGCATGTGGGAATGCAAATATACATGACCAGAGCGCGTTCCCGGCACAGACAGCGCGAATCCGACCATTTCGTTGCCATTGAATGCACCCATGACCTGACCGCCAACTTTTTCGGCGACTACAAACATTCGCAGCGGCACCAGTTCGGCATCGCTGAAGTTCCAGACGTCTTTTTGGAGCGCAACGCAGGTGCGTAATTCATCGAGCCCACGGCAGTGGCGAATGACGATGGCGTCCGCGCTCACGCCGGCTTCTCCTGCTGTTTCGCCTGTTGCCAGAGCGATTCCAGCATGTCCATCGTGGCATTTTCGGGAGCACTTCCCTTCTCGCTCAGCCGCTCTTCCACCCACTGAAATCGGCGACGGAATTTGCGGTTCATCTTTCTCAGGGCGGACTCGGGATCGACTGACAAATAGCGCGCGATATTGACCAGCACAAAAAACAAATCGCCCACTTCTTCTTCCAGCCGCAGTCGCAAGTCTTCGGGAATGATCTGCCGGCCTGAACCGGCGATGCCTCTAGCCTCGGGCCGCGGACCAGGCGCGGGAAACTCCCGCAAGTGCTGGCGGAGTTCGGCGGTTTCCTCATTCAATTTGTCGAATAACCCTTCTATGTTCGGCCAGTCGAAGCCAGCCTGCGCCGCGCGCGAGCTGAGCTTGTGAGCTTCCAGCAGCGATGGCATGGCGGAAGAAATCCCCGAAAGAATCGACGACCGGTTGGCACTCTGTTGCGGCTGGTCTGCATGATCGCGCTTTTTCCGTTCCTCGACTTTCAGTGCCTCCCAGTTACGCTTCACTTCGGCCGAGGTATCAGCCTGCACGTCGCCGAAGACATGCGGATGGCGATCAACCAGCTTTTTCGCGAGACGGTCGAGCACATCGTCTATCGAAAACGACCCCTGCTCTTTGGCCATCTCCGAGTAGAAAAGCACCTGGAGGAGCAAATCGCCGAGTTCGCTTGGAAGCTCGTCCCAGTCGCGATTGTCGATTGCCTCAAGCACTTCGTATGCTTCTTCGAGAGTGTATGGCTTAATCGAATCGAAGGTCTGCTCGCGGTCCCAAGGGCAGCCAGCCGGAGAGCGCAAACGTTCCATGATTGCGACGACTCGTTCGAACCGTTCTCCAGTAGTTGGCATTGGCAATCACTCTAAACGACCGCATGGAATCGGGCAATGTTCGCAGGCAGGGCTTCCGCATTTTTTTCTACAGAAGCTCGCTCCATCCGCACTTCTTTATCAACCGCATTGGCGGCTACAGGATCGAAGCAACATTCATTTGCCTTATTTGGGCAGCTTTCGACAGTACCAAGGTTACTTTCTTCTTAGCCCCGACCGGCTCACACTGGGAGCACGCAGGTTCTTACCCTGACAGTTAATTTGTCGAATTTCGGCATTTGATTAACATGCCTTTGGCGGCAAATCCGCGGCCATCGTTAGAAGCCCAGCACTTTCACGTGGTGGTGATCGGCGGCGGCATCAGCGGAGTGGCCGTGGCGCGGGAATGCGCCCGCGCGGGAAAGCGCACGCTGCTGATCGAGCAAAATGACTTTGCCTCAGGCGTCACCAGCCGATCGACCCGCATCATCCACGGCGGGCTGCGTTATCTGGAACACGGCGAGGTCGGGCTGGTGCGGGAATCTTTGCGCGAACGGCAGCGATTGCTGCGCGAGCGTTCTCACCTGGTGCATCCCATGCAGTTTTTGGTGCTGCTCAACGAGAACAGCGCGCGCAGCGCATTAAAAGTGCGGGTCGGCCTTTGGCTCTATGAGCGGCTCTCCCGGCGCATGGCAGGACGGCCCAGCCAGAATTCTCCGCAAACGCAGTTGCAGCAGTTCGAGCGCATGCTCGACTCCGGGCATCGCTGGTCTGTCTTCGGCTACGAAGATGCGCAGTGCGAATTTCCCGAGCGGCTGGTTGCAGAGTGGCTGAGGGAGGCGATTGAGGCCGGAGCGATCGTCCGTAATCATTGCGAGGCGCTGGCAGTTGATGTAGCCCATGGCCGCTGTTCAGGCGTTCTGTTACGCGACCGACTAACCTCCAAAGAGTACCGTGTCGATGCCGGCTGGATCTTCAACTGCAGTGGGCCGTGGGCCGATCGAATTTGTCAGCGCTCTTCCATTCGCACGGCGAAACCGATGCTGGGCGGAGTGCGTGGCTCGCACATTGTTCTGCCGCGTTTCTCCGGTTGCCCCAGCGCGGCACTTTACACCGAGGCTGCGGACTCTCGTCCTGTTTTCATCGTTCCCTGGGACGATCAGATTTTGGTGGGGACCACCGAGGTGGAAGACAATGGCGATCCGGGAAAAGCCGTCCCCTCGAATGAGGAAATCTCGTACTTGCTGCGTTCTGTCGCTGAACTCTTTCCTAAAGCGAAAATATCGGAGCAGAACATCAAACACGCCTTCGCCGGCATTCGGCCTCTGCCGTACTCGCCGGGCAAGTCTCCATCTTCCATCACACGGCGCCATATTTTGCAC
>JASIEN010000602.1 GCA_030045935.1 Candidatus Sulfotelmatobacter sp. | reverse complement strand
TGTTAAGGAAAACTCTTGTTCTGCGGGTTCTGTATATACTTTCTTTATCCGCCATTTCCTCAAAAGCGTTCCCCGCGGACCGTCCCACACCGCAAAAGCAAGCATCCTTTCATATTCAAAATGCGTTCACCATCAAAGTGCCGCACGGCGCCAGAAGTGTACGGATATGGATTGCGGTTCCACAAGAGGATGAGTATTCCGCGATCCGCAACTTTCAGATGGCCGGTGATTATGCCGTCAGATTTGCGCGAGACTCCTGGGGCAATCGAGTCGGATACATGGATATACAAGCTCCCACCCAGGAACAGATCACGTTGAAAGAGCAGTTCGACTTGACTCGCAAGGAAGTGCGCAACACGTTCTCTGCCTCCGATTCGCGCCCGCTGACGGAGCAGGAGCGCACGGCGCTCTCCGCCTACTTGCAGCCGACAACCCACGTGCTGGTCAACGACGAGATGAAGAAATTGGCTGCTTCGATCACGGGCGGAGAAACCAATCCCGTGCTGGCGGCGCGCAAGCTGTACGACTGGACGTACAAGAACGTAAATTATTGGGTCAAAGATCCGGAACATCTCAAGGCTTCGCCGGTGGGTAGCGCCGAGTATTGCCTGCGTACCAAGACCGGTAACTGCACAGATTTCCACTCCCTCTTCGCGTCGCTGGCTATCTCATCTGGGATTCCCACGCGCATGGTCTATGGATCTTTGCTCAAGCCCACGCTCAATGGCATGGAAGTCGATGCCAGCTACCATTGCTGGATCCAATTCTTTGCGCCTCGCCTGGGCTGGATTCCGTTGGACGCATCCCTGGCCAACATTTATGCAGAAGAAATTCCGCTCAATGACAAGAACAGAAAGTTGGTAGAGCTGACGACCTCAACTGGATACCATGGCGTCGACAAAGACAAAGTGGAGTATTATTTCGGCAATCTGGATGAGCGCCGCGTAGTGTGGTCCATGGGCCGCGATTTGATCATGGAGCCGCCACAGGACGATGGGCCGGTAAACTCATTGCCTAAAGTGTATGTGGAAGTCGACGGCAAGCAGTCAGCGGACTGGACCCGCCAATTGACATACAAGGAAAGCGATCAATAGAGGATGTAAGGACGTGCTGGAGCGCTCGATTCAGTTGAATGTCTACTCGATTTGTCGACTTTAGAGTATCATTTCGTGGTCTTGGACATTCTTGCCTGGTGAACTGTTAACAGATTCTCGATTCGGAGTTCGACCCATGTTGCTGAAAGCCGATCCCACTTTTTATCCATCTCCCAAGCTGGCAAGCCAGGCCCCTGCCGAGAAACTGGCCTATGTCGCAGCGCTTAACGCAAATGGCGGCTCGCGGCCGGATGCGCTGCTGGTTGTGGACGTCGACCGCAAATCGAAAAAGTATGGCGAAATCGTGGGCCAGGTCGATATGCCGAATGCGGGAGACGAACTGCATCACTTCGGCTGGAATGCGTGCAGCTCGGCGCTGTGTCCCTACGCGCCGCATCCGCACGTCGAACGCCGATATCTGATCGTGCCCGGCCTGCGTTCCTCGCGCATCCACGTTCTCGATACCAAGCCAAACCCGAAAAAACCGAAGATCATAAAGGTGATCGAACCCGCCACCGTAGCAGAGCGCACAGGCTACACCCGCCCGCACACGGTGCATTGCGGCCCGGATGGAATTTACCTCAGCGCTCTGGGCTCTCCAAATGGCGAAGGCCCGGGAGGAATCTTCGCTCTCGATCACTACACCTTTGAACCTCTGGGCCGTTGGGAAGTGGAGCGCGGCCCGCAATATTTCGGTTACGATTTCGCCTGGCATCTGGGATATGACACGGCCGTCTCCAGCGAATGGGGCACGCCGAATATGGTGGAGAACGGCGTCAATCCCGAACTGCTGCTTGCCGGCAAATACGGCCACAGCATTAACATCTGGGATCTGCGCAAGCGCAAGCATCTTCAGTCGCTCGATCTGGGACCAGAGCAGCAGATGGTTCTCGAACTCCGGCCCGCGCACGATCCGACCAAGGCCTACGGCTTCGTCGGAGTGGTCGTGTCGTTGAAAGATCTTTCCAGTTCGATCTGGTTGTGGCACAAGCCTAAGGCAAATGGAAGCTCGAACGGAAAATGGGAGATCAAGAAAGTGATCGAGATTCCCGCCGAGCCAGCCGATCCAGAAAAACTGCCGCCGCTTCTAAAAGGATTCAAAGCCGTGCCGCCTCTGCTCACCGACATTAATCTCTCTGTCGACGACCGTTTTCTTTATGCTTCCTGCTGGGGTACGGGAGAGATGCGCCAGTACGACGTCTCCGATCCGTTCAATCCAAAACTCGTCGGGTCGGTTCACATCGGCGGAATCGTTCGCCATGCCCCGCATCCTTCGAAGCCGACCAAAGAACTGAATGGCGGACCGCAGATGGTTGAATTAAGCCGCGATGGACGACGCGTCTATTTCACCAATTCCTTGTACGCAGCTTGGGACAAGCAGTTTTATCCGGAGGGTATCAACGGCTGGGTTGCCAAGTTAGATGTGAATCCCAACGGCGGTATCGAGTTCGACCGCAAGTTCCTGGTCGAGACCGAAAAGTTGCGCCCGCATCAGGTTCGCCTCCAGGGCGGCGATGCCTCGTCGGATTTCTACTGCTATCCATGACCCAGCGCTGGCCGTGGGCCGTTCTCGCCCTGCTCGGCGCATATCACGGCCTGAATCCTGGCATGGGCTGGCTGTTTGCGCTCGCCCTCGGATTGCAGGAAAAACGCCGCAGCGCTGTTCTCTATTCGCTGCTTCCCATCGCCGCCGGCCACGCAGCAGCCATCGCACTCGCCATCTTCGCCTTCCGCGCGCTCCAGGATTTTCTTCCCATCAGAATTCTGAAGTGGGGAGTGGCCGCGATTTTATTCGCTCTAGGCGCTTATCGTCTATTTCGCGCCAGTCACCCGCGCGGCGCGGGGATGAGAGTGGGCGCCAGAGAACTCGCGCTTTGGTCGTTCCTTATCGCTTCCGCGCACGGCGCGGGCCTGATGCTCGTCCCGGTGCTCT
>JASIEN010000005.1 GCA_030045935.1 Candidatus Sulfotelmatobacter sp. | reverse complement strand
CGAGAAACTCATCGCCGATATTCGCGCCGCCGGCGCCCGCATCCGCCTGATTGGCGATGGCGACCTTTCGGCCGGCATTGCGGCCGCAGTCATCGGCACTGGCGTTCACGCGGTTATGGGATCAGGCGGAGCGCCCGAAGGGGTCATCACCGCGGCCGCCATTCGCTGTCTGAATGGCTACATGCTCGGCCGCCTCGTCGTAAAGCCCGATCAGGAAGAGCGCCTCGCCCGCATGGGGATCGAAGACAAGAACCGCATCTACGAAGCGCAGGATCTCGCTCCCGGCAAGCAGCTCATCTTCGCCGCTACCGGCGTCACTGATGGCGCGCTACTCAAAGGCGTCCGCTTCTTCGGCGAAGGTACACGCACGTCTTCCGTGATTCTGACGCAGCAAACCGGCAAGGTGCGCTTCATCGAAAGCATTCATCTCGAGAAGGGGCCCGATGTAAAAGTGAGGTTCGCGTAAGCCGAGTAGAGTCACGCTCTATTTCAGGTACTGCTTTCGAATTTCCTCCGGTACCTTCGGCTCCGGCGGAAAATCCTGCGAGAATCCTTTGAATAGCGGGGTCGCAACCTCCGACCGCCGACTTCCATCATGTACTGCAATGGTGTGCGGATGGCCAGCACTATAGCCCTCCCACAAAGACACACCCGCGTAAGCGCCGTCCTTCCGCAGGACGTAATAGATCATGTCGACAAAGCGCAGCCTGTTCATATCGCCGTTGTAGGTGCGGACAATGCGCTGCAGCGCGTCCATCCCGGCTTCGTGCGGGGACATGCCGTGCCGCATGTTCTCCACAATGGTGTGCGCGCCCGCAACCTTGATGTTTTCTTCGCCGCTGCCGGTCGCGCCGGCTGAGCCGACATCCTGATCGGTGTAGCAGCCCGCGCCAATAATTGGGGAATCGCCGCAGCGTCCCGGAAGCTTGAACGCCAGCCCGCTGGTTGTCGTGCAGCCCGATATTTCTCCCTTCTCGTTCAGCGCTGAGCAGTGAATCGTCCCGGTCGGCGGAAACAGCACTTTGTGGATTGCTTCCGCACGGTCTTCCTCGGCAATTCCCAAAGCCGCCGCGTGCTCTTCCAGGCGCCGATAGCGGTCACGCCACAGCTGCGATTGCGGCTTGCCGCGCTCCGGCTGCTGCGGTTCGCCTTTCTGAGGAGAAGCCTGCTGCGGCGCATCCAAAGGTGGTTGCCAATGCGGATCGGTCAATCCTGGTCCCCACCAATCGCGCGAGTGATATTCCTTCCATAAAAGCCAGATCTTGCGTGAGTGATCGGTGAGCAGGTTCTCGCGTGGGAAGCCAACGTCCACGGCAAAGCGCTCGGCGCCTTCGCCCACAAGCATGACGTGTCCGGTATGTTCAAACACGGCCTTCGAGACCATCGAGACATTCTTGATATTGCGCACAGCGCCAACCGAACCCGCGCGCCGCGTCGGACCATGCATGCAACAAGCGTCGAGCTCGACCACGCCTTCTTCGTTGGGAATTCCGCCGAGGCCGACGCTCGTATCATTCGGATCGTCTTCAGGCCCTTTCACCACGCGCAGTGCAGCGTCGAGCGTGTCTCCTCCGTTTTTGAGGAAGGCAAAGGCATCTTCGAGATAGTTGAATCCGTTGTGGGCGCAAATGATGATCGGGCGCTTATACGAGCCAGACTGCGCGTTGTCATTCTGCGCGGCTTCTGCGGATGGTCCCAAACCAGCGGCAACGGCTCCAAGAACGGAAGTCTTGACAAAATCGCGGCGGGAAAATGACATGAATCCTCCTGCTTCATCGAAAGCGGGAGAATATCATGTCCAGCGGTTAATCCCGAGTCGCGAGTAGGCAGTTGCGGGTGAGCTTCGAGCCGCAAGCGGTCGACAATACGCAGGAGGAGAATCGGCACCGTTACGCCACGCCCGATCCCTCTCAGATGGGCGGATTCAGAACCAGCTCCTAAGTTCCCGTGACCTCCAAAGTGTCGGTCTGCGGGCTCCCCTTATCGTTATCGGTAAGACTGAGCGTGGCGCTCAAGCTGCCGGTCTTGCTGGGTGTTGCGGTTAAGGTAATGTCGCACGTGCCACCGTTCGCTGTTATCGTGGTGCACCCATTCGACGTGATCGTGAAGTCTGACTTATCGGTTCCGGTGATGGTTGCCGACTTCACGGTGACTGCCGTCGTTCCGTGATTGGTTACAGTCACGGTCATGGGAGAACTGGTTACACCCGTGGCGACATCTCCGAAGTTCAGCGGAGACGGCGACATCGTCACCTCCGTGCCCTTGCCGCTCTCCGCAACCAGATGCGGACTGCCGCAGGAATCGTCGATCACTTGAGCGTCGGCGCTACGCGTCCCGAGGGCCGCCGGCGTAAAGGTGACCTGCCAACTGCAACTCTTTCCTTGCGCCAGCGTCGCTCCGCATGTGCTGTTGGAGACTGCATAATCCCCCTTGTCGGTTCCGGTTTCGGTAATGCTGGTGATGTCGAGCGTCGCCTGCCCTGAGTTCTTCAACGTGACCGTCAGGGGCGAACTGGCGGTGTTGATCAAGGTGCTTGGGAAGGAAAGCTTGGTGGGCGAAAAGCCGTCGACGGGCGCGCCGTTGTAGGTCATGGTAATGCCGGTCGCGTTGTAGGCGAGACTATAGCCGAAGTTCACGGTTGAGAATGTTCCTGTCTCAGAGGCGTAAGTCATCACCGGAAAAGTTGTGCCGATGGCCGGCTTTGCGCCCTTGATGAGACAGAATTCGGCGGTCCCAGCAAGGCTGGCAACGCCGCTGGCATTGATTACGTCAAAGTCTCCGGAGGCTGTGCCGGCGATGTTCCAGACCGTGGTGCCGCCCGCACCTTGGGTGAAATTGCCCTCTCCACTTCCGTTAATAGTGAGCGTGCCGGTTGTGGTTGAGGTGAGGTGGGCACCCACGGTTCCACCTGAATTGGTAATGCCGCCGGTGACAGTGCCCGAACCCAGCAGACTGCCCCCAGCTATGGTCGCCGTCGCAGACGTTGGCTCAAGATTTCCGCCATCGAGGAGGGTCGATCCCTTGGTCTGCACATAATTGTTGCCCAGCAAAAGTATCCCCGATTGCGCGCTCACGGTGCCGGTATTGTTGAAATTGATGCTGCTATAGACGCCGCCGCCGTTGCTGTTCGTCCCTCCTGTCTTTTCGAAGGTTCCGGAATTATTGAAGGCCGGAGTGTTGCCGCCGTCGAATTCAATAATGCTGTCGACCGTGTGGTTCCACGTGCCCTTGTTGTTAAAGATTGCCCCGTCCAGCATTAAATAAGCGCTTCCGCTCCACGTCGCGGTCTTCTTGTTGTTGATCGTGCGCGTTTCTTGAAGGGGCTCGCCAGAAAGAGTCATGCCGTCGTTCGCATCGGTTACTCCCGTGCCGCTCTCGGTGCCATCCGACCAGGTCACCGCTCCCGTTATTGTCAGCGTGTCGCTGCCCGTCAGGGTACCGCCGCTTTGCGTCAATGTGGTTATCGTGATTGCCTTTCCGGTAGAAAAATTCAGCGTGCCGAAGGTTATGTTCACTGGTCCGGTGCCGGTTACGGTTGCACCAGTGTTGAAATTGGCTGAGCCATTGGTCGCACTTGTACCTCCGGTCACATCGTAGGTGTCCGTAAGGTTCACAGTGCCGGTGATGAAGACCACCGTTCCTGCTCCGCTGATCTCCCCGCTCAGCGCCGCCGCAGTCGAGCCGCTGCCCAGTTCCAAGGTGTCTCCCGAAGACACGCTCCATGTACCCGCACAGGTGCTGCTGCAGGTGCCAATCTGCTCGAACAGCAAGATTCCGCTTTTGGCTGATACCGATCCTGTGTTGTTGAAGACAATACTGCTGTAGACGCCGCCCCCGTTGCTGTTTGTGCCGGCTGTCTTCTCAAAGGTTCCAGCGTTATTGAAGGTTGGAGTGCCGCCGCCATCGAATTCAATAATGCTGTCGGCCTCATGGTCCCAGGTGGCTCCCGACTGGTTATTGAAAATCGCACCGTCCAGCATCAGGTAGGCGGTTCCCGTCCAGGTTGCGGTGCCTGTGTTGTTGATGGTGCGGGTATCCT
>JASIEN010000601.1 GCA_030045935.1 Candidatus Sulfotelmatobacter sp. | reverse complement strand
TTTAAAATGCTTCCAGCATGCAGCGCGAATTCCCCGAGGTTCCGCTCATAGGCGTCGGCGCGATCATTATTGAAAATGCCCGCGTAGTTCTCGTCAAGCGTGCCCATCCACCGTTGCAGGCCGAATGGTCGATTCCCGGAGGCGTGCTCGAAGTTGGCGAACTTGTGCGGGAAGCCGCCGTGCGCGAGGCCCGCGAAGAAACTGGTCTCACGGTTGAACCACTGGAGCTGCTCGGCGTCTACGACCGTGTTTTGCGCGATTCCCAGCAGCGCGTGCAATACCATTACGTTTTGATTGATTTTCTTTGCCGCCGGGTTGCGGGAGAACTCTCGGCCTCTAGCGACGCGGCCGAGGTGCGCTGGTTTACGCGCGAGGAATTGGCCGGATTGAATTTGGCGGAAGATACGATGGAAGTAATTCTGAAAGGGCTGAGCAAAGGTTAGATCCGATATTTCATGCGATTGCAATTCTGGGTCGGCTTGCGCTCGAAAACTGTGATGTACCCCAGTCGCTGCTTTACACTAGGGGTTTGAAGCCAGAGATCCAAAGCCTCGTCAATCAGGTTCGCTCCGGAGACGTGCGCGCCGTTGCTCGTGCCATCTCCAGCGTGGAAAATCGTTTGCCTGAATCATCTGACTTGCTGAAAGCCTTATTCCCGTACACGGGTAAGGCGCGCGTGATTGGTATTACTGGGGCGCCGGGGGCAGGGAAGAGCACGCTGGTTGATCAGCTTGCGCGTTTCTATCGCAAGCATGGCCGAAGCGTCGGCATTATCGCAGTGGATCCAACAAGTCCGTATACCGGGGGCGCGATTCTGGGCGATCGCATCCGCATGCAGGAGCATTTCTCCGATCCCGGAATTTATATTCGCAGCATGGCCACGCGGGGTTCGTTGGGAGGCCTGGCGCGTACAACCGCCGACGTAGCCACCGTGCTCGATGCTTCAGGACGCGACCTCATCATGATCGAAACCGTGGGCGTTGGTCAGGATGAAGTTGACATCGTCCGGCTGGCTCAGGTCACAGTGGTGATCCTGGTGCCGGGCATGGGCGACGATGTGCAGAGCATCAAAGCCGGAATCATGGAAATTGCCGACATTTTCGTGATCAACAAAAGTGACCGCGATGGGGCCGAGCACGTCGAGCGCGAGATTCGCACGCTGCAGTCTTTGGCTACGCGGCGCGACTGCTGGACGCCGCCCATCATCAAGACCGTTGCCAGCTCGGGCCAGGGCATGAGTGAACTGGCGACAGCTGTTGGGGATTACGAGGCGTATCTGCAAAGAAAAGACCTAGTCCTGAACAAGAGCGTGGAAAACTGGCAGGAGCGTTTGCTGGAAATGCTGCGCGATAGCATGCTGGATAAGGCGCGTGCTCTCTTTAGCGATGGCAACCTGGAGCGAATGGCAACCGAAGTGGCGGAGCACAAGCGCGATCCGTACACACTAGTGGAAGAAATTGCGGCAGGAGTTCGCAGGTAGGCAAAAAGCAGGTTCCTCGTTCGTCCTCGTTGCTTCGCAACTACGGACGGCCCGGAATGACAAAGTTTGGATGGTTCTATTAGCTATGGCGCAGATTGATCATCTTGGGATCGCCGTGAAGTCTCTCGCGGCGGCGAAGTCGATTTACGAAAGACTAGGACTGACGGTTTCTCCGGAAGAAACGGTCGAGCAGGAGCGGGTGCGGCTAGTGATGGTTCCGGTGGGCGAGAGCCGGCTGGAGTTGTTAGAAGCGACCTCGGAGGATTCAGCCATCGCGAAATTCATCGCGAAGCGCGGGGAAGGTTTGCATCATGTGTGCTTAAGGGTGCCAGATTTATCAGCGGTGGTCGAGCGCATGAAAAAAGACGGAGTGCGGCTTGTCTCAGATGAAATTAAAATCGGCGCGGGAGGGCACAAGTTCGTGTTTGTTCATCCTTCAAGCACCGGCGGAGTGTTGATGGAACTCGTGGAGTCTCACGAGCCGCATGCATGACGCAAAAAGCCGAGCTCGAGCAGCAAATTCGCGAAATTGTTGATCGCGAGACCAGAGCGTGGGACACCAAGAATGTCGACCTGCTGATCAGCGTCTTTCATCCTGATATGGTTTGGCCTTGGCCACCGCACAGCCGTGCGCACGATCCTGCGGATTGGGTTTGGGGTATGGGGCGGTTCCATGCCGTCCGCTGGAGGAAAATCTGGCAGCATATATTTGATACCCACGAACTCGTCCATAATCGCCGGAAGACTATAAGAATTGAAATTTCAGAGCAGGGCGACGGCGCTTTTGCTGTCGTCGATGTCGATACCCTCTGGCGCGACCACACAGGCAAAGACTTTCATTGGAAAGGAAGGGCGTGCAAGGTCTACGGCCGAGTCGGGGCAGAATGGAAAACGACGATGCACACCGGTCTGCTCGAATACTGATCTCCAGCGCTTCATCTCATGCTCCTTCTCTCCATCGATACTTCCGGCAAGAATGGCAGCATAGCGCTGGCGCAGGCATCGGAGTTGGATCAAGACGACGTAGAGATCCTGGGTCTGGCTTCGCTTACCGGAGGAACTTTTTCGGCACAACTGATTCCGCAGGTTGCCGATTTGCTGTCGAGCCAAGGGCACACGAAGAACGACATCGGAGCTTTTGCCGTCGCTTCGGGCCCCGGTTCGTTTACCGGCCTGCGGGTTGGCCTCGCCGCCGTTAAAGCTTTGGCCGAGGTTCTGGGCAAACCCATCGCTGCAGTTTCTCTGCTGGAAACCTGCGCGTTGGTCAGTGGAGTTCGCGGCAAAGTGATGG
>JASIEN010000004.1 GCA_030045935.1 Candidatus Sulfotelmatobacter sp. | reverse complement strand
AGCGTACGCATTTGTCCCTCTTTTAGCTTGCGCTCATCCAGCCGCAATGCTCTAGCACAACCTTGAAGCGTTCAAATTCCCTCTCGCAAGAGCTGAGCAGCGCGGCCGACCGAGTAAAGTCCTGCGCGCTCGCGGCCTCCTGCATCTGCAAGCTCACCGCGGCTAACCCCGGCGCCGACACGGTGGCTGCCGCCCCCTTCAGCGTATGAGCCAACATCCGGACGGCCTCGGCATCTCTGGCTGCGATATGTTGGCGAAGCTTCCGCAATTGCTCAGGCACATCGCGCAGGAATCCAGCGACGACTTCGCGTGCCAGCGCCTTGTCGTCCGAAAGCCGCGCTAATATTTGCTTTTCATCGAATACCGTATTGTCCGATGCCAAATCGCTCGCGGAGCTATTCGACCCGGACCGCCGCAGCCACTCGTGTAAAGCGCTGGCGAGCAGATTGGGCTCAATCGGCTTGCTCAAATAATCGTTCATCGATGCAGCCAGGCACTTCTGCCGGTCTCCCTGTAAAGCATGCGCTGTGAGGGCGACAACGGGAATCTCTGGATTGCGTACACCGCATGATCCTTCCCGTATGCGGCGCGTCGTTTCATAGCCGTCCATGCCCGGCATCTCGCAGTCCATCAGAACCAGATCGTAATCGGCCTTTTGCAGCCGGTCGAGCGCCTCCTCGCCATTGGTTGCAATCTCGGGCTGATGGCCAATCTTGCGCAACATGGCTGCGACCACTTGTTGATTGGTTGGGTTGTCCTCCACGACAAGGATGCGCCCCTGCGTGGCCGCTTTGTGCTCTTGCGAGAGAACTTCAGCTTCGTGAGCGCCAGCATCATTGTCGTTGCGGTTTCGCAGTGCGACCATCAGGGCCTCTTGCAATGACGACTCCCACACGGGTTTCAGCAGCGAAGCCCGAAACCCCATCTCCATCAGCCGGGCCCTATCCACCTCCTGACCCAGAGGGACCATGAGAACGAGAGCGATTCCTTTCAACTCATCGTTGGAAGCAATGCTTTTCCCCAGTTGGAATGCATCACCTTCGCCCAATTTGCAGCCCACGAGCGCGATGCGAAATGGATCGTTGGCGGTAGCTGCTGAATGTAGCGAAGCGAGCGCAGCATCGGCACTGGCGTTGTATTCGGCGCGACAACCCCAGCGCTTGAGCAGTGAGGTCACGAGTTCGCCGTTGGTCGCGTTGTCATCGACTACCAGTATGCGGAGCGCGGGCCATCGCAACACCCCTTCTGCGTCCCCGGGCGCTTGTTTCTGTTTCTCAAAGGCGACGTTGAACCAGAAGATGGATCCCTTTCCCGGCTCGCTGTGCGCGCCCATCCGTCCGCCCATTAACTCGACCAACTGCTTGCAAATGGTCAATCCCAGTCCGGTTCCTCCGTATCTGCGCGTGTACGATCCGTCGGCCTGCACGAAAGGCGCGAACAAAAACGGCGCCTGGTTGGCCGAGAACCCGATCCCGGTATCTTTAACCGCGAACCGAAGCATCGCGACCCCGCGATGCTCAGCCTCCAGCTCAACCCGCAGCGCGATCTCGCCCTTGTGCGTGAACTTGACGGCATTGGCGAGAAGATTCACAAGAACCTGCCGCAGCCTGTTGGCATCGCCCTTGAGCAGGCGTGGCACCTGCGGCGCCAGAGCGCAGGTCAGTTCCAATCCCTTTCGATGCGCCTCGAGAACTACCATTTCCGCGGCCTGGCGCACCGGCGTAAGCACATCGAAGTCGATGCTTTCCAGCACCATCTTTCCCGCTTCGATCTTTGAGAAATCGAGAATGTTGTTGATAATCCCCAGCAGCGCCTTCCCGCTGGCGTTGGCAATTTCGGCATAATGCCGCTGCTCGCTGGTCAGAGGTGTTCCCAGCAGCAGCGATGTCATGCCAATGATGCCGTTCATTGGGGTGCGAATCTCATGGCTCATGTTGGCCAAAAATTGGCTCTTGGCGCGATTGGCAGACTCGGCCGCATCCCGCACCCTTTTGATCTCATCTTCCGCCCTCTTGTGCTCGGTAATATCAATGCAACTGCCTTCCACCACGGCAGGGGCCGACCCATGCTCCACCCAGTTCAAATTTGCCAGCACCCACGCCACCGACCCGTCCTTGCGCTTCAGGCACGTTTCTGTGTTTGTGATGACTTTTTCGTGTTTTAATCGGGACCAGGTGTCTTCCGCCTCTTTGGGATCGAAAATGATATCTCCGCGACGCAGGCCGATGAGGTCCTTGCGCGAGGAGTATCCGAGGATTTTGGCGCAGGCTTCGTTAGCATCGATGACCGTTCCGTCCGCCCCGTAACGGAAAATTCCCCCCAGGTTGCGCTCGAAGAGCAGGCGATAATGCTCCTCAGAAGTCTTCAATGCCTTCTCAAACCGCTTGCGCGCAGTAATATCCAGCACGGACGCAATCAGCCCAAGCACTTCCCCATTTTCAGACTTTAGAGGAATGTAGCTTTCCAAAAAGTACTGCTCTTCGGCATTATCCGGAGGCCTTTTGTTCAATTCCACGTTGAGCATGGGCTCGCCGTGCTCGAAAACCTGTTTCCACATTCCGATCAACCTGTCCGCAAGATCCGGCTGCACCTCCGTTATGCATTTGCCTAAGATCTGTTCAACTGCCAACCCGTCGATGGCGGCCAGGCGTTCATTGATTTTTCGGATGTGGAACTGGCGATCGACAAATGCGAGGCCCACGGGAGCATATTTGTAAATTTGCTCAATCTCGGCGAGCTGTCTCCGCACTTCCTGTTCGCTGGTGCGTATGGCTTCTTCGGCTGCCCTGGGGTGTGTGACGTCCTGTTTAATGGCGATAAAATTCGTGATCGCACCGCTTGCATCGCGGACCGGAGTGATCCTCATGTGCTCGTGATAAGTGGTTCCATCTTTCCGGCGGTTGAGGAGTTCGCCATGCCAGACTTCCCCGGCCAGAATAGTTCTCCACAGATCGCGGTAGTATTGCGGATCCTGATGATTCGACTTCAAGATGCGCGGATTTTCGCCGATCACTTCCTCTGGGCTGTAGCCGGTCATTCGGCTGAATGCCGGGTTTACATATTGAATCGCCCCCTGGGTGTCAGTGATGATGATGGCATCGGCCACCTGTTCGATAGCCGTGGACAGAAGACTCGTTGGCTGAAGAGATCTCGCGTAACCGTCAGTGCCGTCGCCGGTTTTCTCGACAACCTCCATGCAGAGATTCAGGTCAACGCCTCGCCGCTGCGCCCTGGTTTCGTTTTGTAACCTGCCATCCATAGCGGGCTTACTTGACCAACTTCCGAATAACCGCCGTCAACTGATCGGCATTAAACGGCTTCACGATCCACCCCGTAGCTCCCGCCTTGCGCCCTGCGTCTTTTTTCTCGGCCTGCGATTCGGTAGTGAGCATAAGAATAGGGACAAAGGAATACCCTGGCAGCTTGCGCACTTCCGAAATCAGCTGAATGCCGTCGACATTGGGCATGTTGAGGTCGGTGATGATCATGTCGAACTTGTCATTCCCTGCTTTGGCGAGGCCGTCTTTGCCATCGACGGCATCGACCACGTCATAGCCGGCTCCGCGCAAGGTGAAACTCACCATCTGCCGCACGCTGGCGGAATCATCCACGGCCAGAATTTTCTTCATGGCAGTCTCCTCGCCCGCGCAACCTCATAACGTCGGTGCCCCTCAAAACAATTCGACACTGTTGCCGGCAAAGGACTCCTGCAATACCGGCATGGCCGTACCGTGAAGCGCGGCACGCATGACGTCGCGCTCAATCTCCGTTGTATAAAGCGGACCGAACCATTCCTCGATTTCGGCCGCATCGTAAGGTCCCGGCGGCTGACACTCGTTCCCTTCCAGCGCACGCATCCCGCCTTCGATCCTGGTGCGTGCGACGTCGAAAATGACAAAACTCGCGTCCAGTTCGTTTTCGGTCTTCCTGGCGACACCCAGGTTCCCCTGCATGTTTCTGACAATCGATTGCATTTCGCCGGCTTCCTTCGCCACTATTGCCGCCGAGTCACGAACAGCGCCCAGGGCGGTTCCGGTTTGTTCCTCATCCTCGCGTAGCCTTTTGTCGCTGCCTTCGGAAAACGCCTCCATCAATCGATCGATCTGGCTGACTAGATTCAGCATGCCATCAAGGGTGTGACGGGATCGT
>JASIEN010000600.1 GCA_030045935.1 Candidatus Sulfotelmatobacter sp. | reverse complement strand
GGAATGGCCCCTGAACCTAACATCGGTAAACGTGAACGCGAGGTCCTGACCGCGATCGTGGAGACCTACATCTCGACCGGCGAGCCCGTCGGTTCGCGCACGCTCGCGCGCTCCAACCGCGAGGGACTGAGCGCGGCTACCATCCGTAACGTGATGGCCGATCTTTCCGATGCGGGATTTCTGGAGCAGACGCACACTTCCTCGGGACGGGTGCCTACTACCGACGCTTACCGCTACTACGTCGAGCAAATCACCGGGAACGCGCGTCTGGCTCCGCAGGAAGAGAGCGTGATTTCCGAGTCGCTGGTCGGTATTACCGACGTGCAGGAGTTCATGGAGCGCACTTCGCATGTGCTTTCGCTGATTTCGCGCAACGTCGGCGTCACCGTTGCGACTACCGGCGCGAAGAATGCTCTCGAGCACGTCTACTTTTCGCGGCTGGGCGACCAGAAAGTGCTGGCGGTAGTTGTGACGCGATCAGGACTGGTCCGCGATCGCGTGTTGCGGCTCGATCTGCCGCAGTCGGAACTTGATCTGGCCGCTCGCTACATTAACGAAAATTTTCGGGGCTGGACCATGGAGTCCATGCGCGCCGAACTCTGCCGCCGCATCGAAAAAGAGCGCAGCGAGTACGACCGCTTGATGAATTCTCTCGAGCAATTGTACAAACAGGGGGCGCTTCCCGCGGAATCGGGCGCGGATTTCGTCTTCGTAGAAGGCGCAGCCAACCTGCTCGCCGGCCAGGAAGATCGAAAGCGTGTGCAAGACCTGATGAAAACTTTGGAAGAGAAGGAGAAAGTCGCGCAACTTCTGGGCGCTTATTTGGACGTAAGGCAGGAAGCGGTTAGGGTGGTCATCGGTCTCGATGACGCGCTACCCTCCATGCAAAATTTCGTGCTGATCGGAGCGCCCGCCCGCTCCGGCAAAGACATGTTTGGCTCGCTCGCCGTGATCGGCCCGACGCGGATGGACTATCAGCACACCATGACCGCGGTCGCCTACATCGCGCGCCTTTTCGACAAAATTCTCAATGAATCGGAGTAATCAAGCTGTTATGAGCAAGGGAAATGTAAAGACAGAGTCACAGAACACGCCACTCGATTTTGATCATGAACTGCCCGCCGGCGATGACGACCGGCAGGATACCGCTACGGCAGTAGAAACCCCTGCGCGAGAATCCGAATTGCAAAAAGTGAAGGCCGAGCGCGACGCGCTGCTCGACCGCCTAGCCCGCATGCAGGCAGAGTTCGACAATGCCCGCAAACGGGCCAGCAAAGAGCAGCAGGACTATCGCAGTTACGCTCTGGCAGATGCCATGAAATCGCTTCTGCCTGTGATCGACAGCTTCGAGCGCGCCTTGCACGTGAAATCCGGGCCGGGTGACCTACGCAGTGGAGTCGAGCTAATCTACAAACAACTTCAGTCAGTGCTGAGCAAGCTTTCGGTTACTCCCATCGTCGCCCAAGGCGAGCCGTTCGATCCTCGCTATCACGAAGCGATTGAGATGGTCGACACGACTGAAGCCCCGGATCATCAGGTGATCGAGGAGTTGCAGCGCGGTTACAAATTCAAGGACCGTCTGCTGCGCCCAGCGATGGTGAAGGTCGCGAGGAATCCGGGAAAATAGATCTCCCGCCGTATGTGTGGAAGAGCACGGCTTTAGCCGTGCGTGAGCGCAACGAAAGAAAGAAATGGGGCTTTAACCCTTGCAGGCATCCAACGCCAATTGGAACCGCCTGATTCTAGGGGAATCAACCAGAAAGGTTTTAATCTGGCCACCAACGCAAAACGCGATTATTACGAAGTCCTGGGGGTCACCCGCACGGTGACGGAAGTGGAACTGAAGAGCGCCTATCGCAAGCTCGCCATGCAGTACCATCCCGACCGCAATCCGAACAATCCTGACGCGGAAGAACGCTTCAAAGAAGTCACCGAGGCCTACGCGATTCTCGCCGACTCCGAAAAACGCTCGTTATACGACCGCTTCGGTCACGCCGGAGTTGGCACCGCCGGCGGGAACGGCGGCGGCGGCTTCGATGCCTCAGCATTTCAGGACCTCGGCGACATCTTCGGCGAGTTCTTCGGGTTCGGGGACGTCTTCGGTGGCGGAGGCAGGCGTCGCAGCCGCGTGCAGCGTGGCGCCGATTTGCGCGAAGACTTGACCATCGAGTTCGAAGAAGCCGCGTTCGGCACCGAGAAGCGCATCACAGTCCGCCGCCACGAAGTCTGTGAAGAGTGTCACGGCTCTGGTGCTGCGGCGGGCAAAGGCCCAACCCCTTGCCGCTCCTGCAACGGCCGCGGTCAGGTGCGTTACCAGCAGGGATTTTTCAGTATCGCGCGAACCTGCCCAACTTGTCAGGGTACGGGCCACGTTATCACTGATCCTTGTCAAAAGTGCAAAGGCGAAGGCCGCATGCTGCGCCAGCGACCGGTGGATGCCAAAATTCCCGCCGGCGTCGAAGACGGCACGCGCATTCGCTTTGCCGGAGGCGGCGAAGCTGGCCCGAATGGCGGTCCCGCCGGCGATCTTTACATTGTGCTGCACGTGAAACATCATCCCTTCTTCGCACGCGAAGGCAATGATCTGCACTGTACGATTCCGCTGTCCGTACCGCAGGCCGCTCTGGGCGCAGAAATTCAGGTGCCCACGCTCGATGGCCAACATACTCTGAAAATTCCCGAAGGCACGCAGCCCGGTACCACGTTTCGCGTTCGCAACAAAGGCGTGCATGTGCTGAATGGGCACGGCAAAGGCGATCTCTATATCGAAGTGCGTGTCCAGATTCCCAGCAAGCTGAACAAGCACCAGAAAGAATTGCTTCAGGAACTGGAAGCCACTGCCAAGGTTGACAACCAGCCCATGATGCGCACCCTGCTCGGCAAAGTAAAAGATATGTTTGGGTGAACCAGTTCTCAGTTCCCAGTTGCAAGTTCACAGCTCCCAATACAGGCTGGCTCAGGCTCTTCATGGGTTCTTACTACTGAGGACTGGCAACTGAGAACTGACTTTGACCCGCCGCCGCTTCATCGCCGACGAAGTCTCCGCAGACCGTGCTGCTCTCAATGGTGCTCACGCCGATCACCTCATCCGCGCCCTTCGTGCCAGCGTCGGCCAGGAATTCGATATCGCCACTGCCGGCCGCGTTCGCCGCGGAAAAATCACTTCTATAAAAAACGACCGCATCGAGTTCGAACTCGGAGAAGAAATTTCCACCGCGACAGCAGTCCGAATTGCCCTCCTGCTCTCGATTTTCAAATACGACCGCATGGAGTGGGCCATCGAGAAATGCACGGAACTCGGCGTCTCGCAGATCGTACCTCTCATTGCCCGCCGTACCGATTCCCATCTTGCTGCCGCATCGGTGAAGCGTGTCGAGCGCTGGCGTCGCATCGCGCGGCAGGCCGCCGAACAATCTCGCGGCTCTGCCCCACCCGAAATTTCAGCACCCTTAAAAGTCTCCGAAGCTCCAAACTTCACGGCCAACCTTCGAATCCTGCTCTCAGAAACAGAAAATGCAAACATGCTGCTCGATGTTCTGAAATCGCAGCCGACGATCAGCGACATCGTTCTTGCCATCGGCCCCGAAGGCGGCTGGACAGGCGACGAACAGAGCCTGTTTCGCAAAGCCGGCTGGACTCCCGCTTCGCTTGGCCCAACCGTCCTTCGCGCCGAAACCGCCGCTATCGCCGCCACAGCGATCGTCGCGTCTGCAACCGTTTCGTTGTAAAACTTGTCATTCCGCCGCGAGCGATAGCGAGCCAGGAAAGCCTACCCTAAGGCACGGGCGAGGGAATCTGCTCTTTCTCGACGACGCAGAGACCGGAGAGTACCATCCCTGCACAGCCCCGCCAATGCTATTCTGACTCGCAATGCCCCTCCCGAAATCCAACCCGCGACCCTTCATCCCAGACGATCGACAGCGCGAGGCCATCGAGCACATTCATGGCCCCATGCTCGTCATCGCAGGGGCGGGCACGGGCAAAACATCGGTCCTCACGCATCGAATTGCCCATCTCATCCAGCACGGACATGCCAGGCCCGATGAAATCATCGCGCTCACCTACACCGTCGCCGCAGCGAAAGAAATGCAGCAGCGCGTGCGAAGTCTCGTCGGCAAACAGATTCACTGCGCCACATTCCATGATTACTGCAACGGCCTGCTCCACCGGGCCGGCAAAGACTTCGGCGTCCTCGACGAAACCGATCTCTGGATTTACCTGCGCAAGCGCATCCACGAATTCCGCCTGCAGCATTATGTAAAGGCCGCCAACGTCGGGAAATTCCTGAGAGACCTGCTCGAGTTCCTCAGCCGCTGCCACGACGAACTCGTTACTCCGCGAAAATACGCCGACTACCTGGCTTGCCTGGAGCGCGGTAGTATTGAAATTCCTCGAGTAGCCCAATCAAAAGAGCATTTGGGCCAGAGCGAAGTGATCGGCCGCTGCCGGGAGATCTCCCGCGTATTCGAAATGACCGAGCACTGGCTGCGTGAAGGAAACCTGGGCACGTTCTCCCACATGATTACGGGCGCCTACGACCTGCTCACCAGCGATGAAAGAGTTCTGACCGCCGAGCGTGCCCACGCCCAATTCATCCTGGTCGACGAGTTTCAGGACGCAAACTTCGCGCAGGTAAAAATTCTCGCAGCCCTTGCCGGCTCGCCGGCAAATGTCTTCGGCGTCGGCGATCCCGATCAGTCCATCTACCGTTTCCGCGGTGCCTCCAGCGCAGCCTTCCAACTCTTTTATCGCCAGTTTCCCCAGAGCCGCCTGGTTGTGCTCGGTAAAAACCGCCGCTCCACTACCTCAATCCTTCAATGCGCCTTCGCCATCATCAATAAGAATCCTCCGGTGTTCGGAAAAAACGAAAGCGCGCTCGCGTTCCGTCGAGCTCCGCTAATTTCCTCACGTGAAGAAGATGCCGCGAACGCAGGCCACAGCTTCAATGCTTCCCCAGTCGAGGCCGTTGCTTTCAGCGGCAAAGATTCAGAAGCACCCGATGTTGCCAGCATGATCGACGAAATCCGCCGGCGCACGCGCTGCAACTGGAAAGACTTTGCCGTCATTTACCGTTTACACGGTCACCGCGATGATGTCGTCCGCGAGCTGGCCGAGCGCCAGATTCCCTTCTCCATCGAAAACATAGACATCAGTAAGACGCCGGAGGTCCGCGATCTTTTTGCCTGCGCCGCCGTCGTCGTGGACCTCACCTCTGACGCCAATCTGTTTCGCGTCGCCGCTCTTCCTCAGTTCGACGTAAATCCGGAGCTACTTCGCACAGCTTTGCGCGCGATCGCCCAAGAAGCCCGCGAGGGAAACTTTGTCCCGCTAGCCAGCGTGCTCGATTCGATCCCCGGCGGCCGAACCGTTCTCGATTGCGTGGGTCACGCGCGAGAACAAGCTCAGCAATCGAATTACGAAGCGCATGGGGCGCTGGATCTGATCGCAAGAAGATTCAATCTGAACCTCAACTCCCCCGCATTGCAAGCCGCCCTCAAGTTTGCCGAGGACTGGGAGAGCAAGAAGACGACAACAGATAAAGCGTTGGCCGCATTCTGCGAATACCTGAACTACTTCCGCGAGGCCGGGGGAGAAATTCCCCTTGCCGCCGATGAAGACGAAGACGCCGTACGCCTGATGACCGTGCATGGCGCCAAGGGCCTCGAGTTCCCGCATGTCTTCGTGCTTCGCGCGAACAGCGGATCGTTTCCCTGTGGCTATCGCGAAACGCTGGTTGAATTTCCTCGTGAGCTGCGCGATTCCGACTCGGTTACCATCAGCGACGACAAGACTCTGCACGAACAGGAAGAGCGCCGTCTGTTTTACGTTGCCATGACCCGCGCGAAAGATTCGCTGCACATTTACGGCAAGCGGGGAATTGGCGCCGACAAAACGCCGGCCGGATTGATGCGCGAACTCATTAACAACCGCGGGCTGCAATCATTTCTCAGGTCAAGGTCTGCTTTGCCCTGCCAACCGGAACTGATCGAAATCGCCGCAGCGGCCGACTCCGCGCAGCCGGCGCAATCGAATCTACCCGGCTGGCTTGAACTTCCCGCGATCGACGGCCTGGGCGCTCAACTCAGTGCCTCGGCGGTTGAGTCGTATGAGAACTGTCCTTTGCAATTCAAATTCGAGCGCGAGTGGAAGCTCTCACGACAGGTCAGCGCCGCCATGCAGTACGGTGCGGCCATGCATCGCGTTCTGCGTGCCTATTACGATGCCGCGCGACTGGGCCGGCCGAGGTCGGACGAACAACTGCTCGAATTGTTCAGCGAAGATCCCGGACTGGCTCAAATCGAAGACGCCTACCAGCGCGCGTTGTACTTGCAGCAAGGAATGAGCCAATTGCGCGACTTTCTCGCGGGCGTTCGCTCCACTCCCACGCCCGAAGTTTTGCACACCGAAGAATGGTTTGACGTTCAGATCGCGGGAGTCAAAGTTGCCGGACGGATCGACCGCATCGACCGCGCTCCCGACGGCTCGGTCAGAATTATCGATTACAAAACCGGAAAAGCGCGTTCTCAGGAGGACGCCGATGAAAGCCTGCAGCTTTCAATCTACGCCATGGCCGCGGACGAGAAGTGGGGATACAACGTCGGTGAGTTGGTCTTCCACAATCTCGAAGGTAACGTTCAGGTGTCTTCCAAACGAATGGAATTTCAACTCGAGGATGCGCGCGAGAGAGTGGCAAAAGTATCGAAGAATATCGCGGAAGCCAACTTTAAGCCCAAGCCAGGCCACCACTGCAACTTCTGCGCCTTTTGCGGATTGTGCCCCGCCCAGGAAAAACCGCTTCCCAGCATTTCAAGGAAAGCGGAGCCCGCGAAGAATGCTGTCAGGGGCTAAAGCCGATCCGCTTCTGTCTGAAGATTCAAAGCCAGAGTAACGAGTTTTTGAACCAAAAAACTTGGGGACGCTCTCGGCGTCCCCTTTGACTTCCTACAACCCGTTAGTGCTTCTTTTTCTTCTTTGCCTTTTTCTTGGTTGCCATTGGTTTCTATTCTCCCTTCCATTCTTCATGGAAAATTCTGCAACGATGTTTTGTTGCAACTACTTGATTGTATAGAGTCAATGCAAATTCAAGTCAAGAAAAAAATGCACCCTCTGATCGAGCGCTGTTGTACCAAAGTCACCCGGATGACGTGAGCGCAGAGTAAAAAGTCAAGAACTTTTCTTCGGCAAACTAATTCACAACACAGAAACGACGAAAGTGAAATCCCGAACGATGCTTTTCATTTCCACAAAATCTGCACCTGCATCACAGATTCTTTCCCAAGTGGCTCAGTCGCGGGTTTCGCTTCAAAATCGTTTTCTCGGTCTGCGCATCTATAATGTTTAAGCGAAATCTTCGCGGGAGCATTGATATATGGCGGCTTTCGATGATGTGGTCATCATTTCAGGATGTCGCACTCCAGTAGGGAAGTTTCAGGGAAGTCTCAGCGATTTCTCCGCACCGCAGCTCGGCGCGATGGTGGTGCGCGAAGCCGTAAAGCGCGCGAACTTGAATCCCGATCAAATCCATGAGTGCATCATGGGCAACGTGGTCAGCGCCGGGCTGGGTCAAAATCCTGCGCGCCAGGCCGCTATCTTCGGCGGATT
This sequence comes from Candidatus Sulfotelmatobacter sp., assembly GCA_030045935.1. Lineage (GTDB taxonomy): Bacteria > Acidobacteriota > Terriglobia > Terriglobales > Acidobacteriaceae > Sulfotelmatobacter. The sequence continues at coordinate 2,915 of JASIEN010000600.1, read as the reverse complement.
ATCTCCCGCCACAGGTGCCATGACAATCAACAAGGTCTGCGGTTCCGGATTAAAAGCGGTCGCTCTTGCAGCCCAGGCAATTCAAACCGGCAATAGTTCGATCGTGGTCGCAGGCGGCATGGAGTCGATGACCAACGCTCCCTATCTTCTGCCGCAGGCGCGCAAAGGTTATCGCCTCGGCAACGGACAGGTGATCGACTCGATGGTGCAGGACGGATTGTGGGATGTCTACAACGACTACCACATGGGCATCACCGGCGAAAACGTCGCGGAGAAGTACGGCATCACTCGCGAAGAGCAGGATGAGTTCGCCCTCAATTCCCATCGCAAAGCGGTTTCTGCAATCAAAGAATGCCGCTTCAAATCGCAAATCGTTCCCGTCGAAATTCCTGCCAAGAAAAAAGGTGCAGCGCCGGTCATCTTCGATAAAGATGAGTCGCCGCGCGAAGATGCGAGCCTGGAAACACTACGTGCCCTAAAGCCAGCATTTAAGAAAGATGGGACCGTGACTGCAGGAAACGCTCCTGGGGTAAACGATGGAGCTGCCGCCCTTGTCGTCACCAGCGCAACGCGAGCGAAAGAACTTGGTGCGAGCCCCGTGGTGCGAATTGTCGCCCAGGCGACCAGCGGAGTAGAGCCCAAGTGGGTGATGATGGCTCCCGTCGATGCCGTTCGCCAGATCTGGAAAAAAACCGGCTGGAAGAATGAAGATGTCGATCTGTACGAACTGAACGAAGCTTTTTCAGTGCAGGCGCTGGGCGTGATGCGCGAATTAGGACTCGATCCGAACCGAGTCAACGTCAACGGCGGCGCGGTCGCCATCGGCCATCCCATTGGCGCCAGCGGTGCGCGCGTGCTAGTAACGTTGATCTATGAAATGGCCCGCCGCAATGTGAAACGAGGCATCGCTGCGTTGTGCTTGGGCGGAGGCAATGCGGTAGCGATGGCGGTCGAACGAAGTTAATAGCGACGCGGTTTGAGATTCTGATTTTGCTCGCGGCATGAGAGAAACGCTCTATGCTCCCTGCCGAGCAGCCGCCGCTCCGCGAAGGGTGACCGTAAAAAGTGCTCCACCACCGGGGGCATTCGCGGCTTCGATCGTGCCGTTGTGTTCTTTCATCACGGCTTTGCAAATGCTCAGCCCAAGGCCCGTTCCGCGGCCGGGGCGTTTCGTGGTGTAGAACGGATCAAAGATGTTCTTCACAATCTCTGCCGGAATTCCGGGCCCGTCGTCCTGAAAGCTGGCCCAGACGGAATTGTCGGTGCAGCCCAGGCGAATGCGCAAGGTTCCGCGCTCGCGGACTTCGCGAATTGCCTGCTCCGCGTTCAAAATCAAATTCAAAAATACCTGCATCAGCTGATGCGGGTCTGCCTCGACTTGCGGCAACCCGGGCTGGGAAAGAAAGTCCACAGCGATGTTGTTTTTTCTCAGCGAGTAGGCCTGCAGGTTGAGCGTACGCTCGATGATCTCGACAAGACTGACGCGGGCCTTGCCTGAGGAAGGCGGGCGGGAAAAATAGGTCAGATTCTGAACGATCTCTGCCGCGCGGCGGGCCTGCTGTTGCAGAATGCCAACCTGCTTGCGCGCCGACTCATTGTTCTGGCTGTCCTGCAAAAGCTCGCTCACTCCCAGAATGCTGGTTAAGGGATTATTCAGCTCGTGTGCCACACCGCCAATCATTGCGCCCATGGCAGCCAGCCGTTCGCTCTGCACGATTTGCTGCTCGAGCTTCTTCTCCATCGTGATGTCGCGCACGGACATGATTACGCCCGCCAGCCGCGACTCGGCATTGAATAACTGACTGGCCGTAGCTCGCATGGTACGCCAACTGCCGTCGCGATGGCGGGCGGCATATTCGGCTGTGCCAAAGATCTTCGTCCCCGAAACGACCTCTTTGTATAGTTCCAGCAACTCGGGCGACTGGTCCGTCGCAGAAACCTTCTTCCCCAGCAGATCTTCGGGCTCACGCCCGAGCAGGTCGCGCACCCGCGCATTAACGAATGTGTAACGATCGGCCAAATCCATCACCAGTATGAGATCGGGGAAGCTTTCCAACAGCCGGCGGCGGAACTCTTCCTGCTGCTGAAGCTGCCGTTCCAGCTTGCGCCGCTCCGTGATGTCGATTAGCGTCCCCTGATAGCGGACCAGCTTGCCGGCTGAATCCCACACTGCACGCGAGGAATCGAGAAAAACTGCCGCCGATCCATCTTTCTTGCACAGCGTGATTTCTCTCGCCCGCACGCCTCCCTGATCGCCGGCAGCACGGCCCAATATCGGGGGCTGGGAAGAATCAGAATTCAGTTGGCTGGGATCGATTGCCAGCAACTCCTCTCGATTCGCATACCCCAAAATGTTTATCAGTGCGGGATTAGCATCCAGCAATTTTCCTTCGGGAGTGCTGAAATACGCGCCCTCCTGCAAAGTTTCGAACAGTTCGGTGAAGCGCAGTTCCTTTTCATGCTGCTCGGTGACATCACGGCCCAGAATGCTGACCCCCACCACCTCACCGCCCTTGAGGATGGCGTTAAACACGCAATCAAAGTACAGCGCGCGCGGATTATCCTTCAGCCGCACCCGAACATTTCCGGCCCAATGCCTTCTTTCCAAGAAACGCGGCAACCCGGCTTCCAAAACGCTGCGCGAGGGTTCTTCCAGGAAGTCGGTAAACTTCTTCCCAACAATTTGGGTGTACGGCAAACCCAGCAGCAGGCTGACACTTTTATTGACCGTGCGCATTGTGCCATCCAGTGACATGGCGCAGGCGGCATCCTCGAAGGAGTCAATCAGTTCCTTGAAGCTGCGCTGCGAGCGAGCAATCAGTTCGTTGAGCTGATCGAGCTGTTCCTCCGAGGGTGCCGCACCTACATGTTGCTGCAGATCCTGAAGCAGCACCTTCAGTTCGCCGACTTCGCGC
>JASIEN010000599.1 GCA_030045935.1 Candidatus Sulfotelmatobacter sp. | reverse complement strand
TTTTCAAAGGCGGCCAGGTGGTCGAGCAACTGGTCGGCTACAAGCCCAAGGATGTGATCGCACAGGCGCTCAACAAGCACGTAGGGTAAGTCGCATTCGGCTGTCAGCCTTCAGCTTTCAGTAAGAACAACGCCCGGGAGAAATCCCGGGCGTTAGTGTTTAAAGCAAATGTGAATGTCGCGCTTAAAGGGCGAGACTAGTACTTCCTCAGCACCCCAATCACCCGCCCCTGAATCTCTACCGATTCTGCCGGTACGATGATCGGCTGCATGTTGGCATTCGATGGCTGCAGGCGAATGTTGTCGCCCTCACGATAAAAACGCTTCAGCGTGGCGTCATCGCGATTGACGACTGCAACCACGATGTCGCCGTTGTGGGCGGTTTTTAACTTCTCTACTAGAACATAATCGCCGTCGAGGATGGCTTCATCCTGCATCGAGCTGCCGCGTACTTCGAGCACGAATACTTCCTTCGAGCGCACGAAATCGGCGAGAGAAATCGTTTCGTTATTCTGCACGGCTTCGATCGGCAGACCGGCCGCGATGCGCCCCACCAACGGTAGAATCACGCCAGTGTTTACGCTCATGGCCTGCTTGAGCCGGCCTTTTGGCGGCAGGAGATCGATGGAGCGGCTGCGGTTGTAGTCGCGCGTGAGCAAACCTTTTTTCTCGAGATTGGTGATGTGCTTGTGCACGGTGGCGAGCGAATTCAGGTCGAGTCCGTCGCCAATCTCTTCGAATGACGGAGAGTATCCATGCTCCGCTACGAACCGCGAAATGAAGTCGTACACCTCGCGCTGCCTGCGTGTGATCGCCATGCCGCCATTGTTGGCGAAGATAAGGCGAATGTCAAGGAGAATCGGTGCTGTTATGGTTTGAACGCAAGGAGCGACAGCGTGAGCAAGCGGGGCAGCACTATTCGTAATCGTTCTTGCTCTTTCTACCGCCTGCGATTTTTGTTGGGGATACTATTCCTCCCACTCGTTTGGCGGCGGCATCGTCCAAACCTTGCGTGGCTTTCTTGTGCTGGCAGTACTTTTCGGCCTTTATCAGTTACGCAAATCAAACTGAACCATCTCAAGCTGTAACAGCACCGGGGGCGCATCGGGGCACACTCGCCCATATTCGGCGCCGGTTGCCGCGGCAATTGGCGCAACCTTTTCCCCAGGAAACCATCTGTGTAGATGAATTCCGCCGCAGTTTGGAGTACTCTTTATCCGCCTTTGAAAGGAGACTTTTATGGCACAAGACACTCCGCTCGAGATGGTGCGGCACGCTTCCACCGCTTCCATCGCTCTGGGCGTACTGCTGATCATACTGGGCGTGCTGGCGGTGGCTTCTCCGTTCCTGGCTGCCGTTGCCGTGAATGCGATCATCGCCTGGCTGATTGTTTTCGCGGGCCTCGTCCACTTGGCTCTCGCCTTCCGCGTACACTCGGCAGGCAGCGTGATCTGGAAGCTCCTGGTCGGGGTTGCATATGTCTGTTTCGGGATCTACCTGATCCTCCATCCCACGCTTGGTGTCATATCGCTTACTTTGGTGTTGGCGTCGCTGTTTCTGGTCGAGGGAATTCTCGACTTTGTTCTGTACGCCAGGACCCGGCACGTTCAGGGAGCGAGCTGGTTTCTGTTCGACGGGATCGTTACTCTTCTGTTGGGGCTGCTCATCTACGTGCAGTGGCCATCGAGCGCAGCCTGGGCGATCGGCACGCTGGTGGGCATCAGCTTGATTTTCAGTGGAGTTGCTCGGGTGATGATGTCGTTCGCCGTGCGCAAGGCGACCGGCGCGATATCGGACCGGTTGGCGGCCTAACGCCTTTGTAAGCGCAAATGGAATTGGTGCCCAACGCAACCAGTCAGCGTTGGGGGCTTGCCATTTCACCAAAGGGTGCTGAGTGTGGACTGGTGCTTCGTGCTTTTGCAACGCTGCCCCAGCAGCGGCCACTGACCCAGCGAAGAGGAGACGAGTAAATGGGGGGATTTATTCCGCTCGGGGACGTATCCCGCCGTCCCGTGCGCATGCCCGTTGTCACGCTGCTCATCATCGTTGTCAATGTTATCGCCTTTGTATTGGAGTTGATAGGTGGCGATCCCTTCGTAATGCGATGGGCCGCGATTCCCCAGCAAGTCATCTACGGTCACCGCTGGATTACTGTGTTGACCGCCATGTTCTTGCATGCCGGCTGGTTACATATCATTGGCAACATGGTCTACTTCTGGGCGTTCGGCCCAGAGATCGAAGACTTGATGGGGCGCGCCCGCTATCTTGTTTTCTATCTCCTCGGCGGCATTGTTGCGATGGTAGCTCAGATCGCGGCTACTCCACACTCGACGATCCCTAACCTGGGCGCGAGCGGAGCCATCGCGGCCGTGATGGGTGCGTTCATCGTAACGTATCCGCGCGACCGGATCCGCTCGGTATTGATCATTATTGTTTTCGTGACCGTCACATTCATTCCGGCCGCGGTTCTCATTGGCTTCTGGTTTCTTATTCAGCTTTTCAATGCTGGAGCCGTCGCCAAAGTACAGACCGGCGGGGTGGCCTATCTGGCTCACGTCGGCGGCTTCATATTCGGGGCGGTGACCTGCCGTCTGTTCGAGCGGGCGGATCGGCAATTCGCCTAACCGGACCCGTCGCTTGTGCTGGTGATCCTGAAAGGCCCGCTTTTTCAGGTAGATCGTCAACTTCAGTCGACGACGGCGAAGCCGCGGACCGAAGAGCCTGCCCGGAGTCGCACGGTGAAAGTCCCCTCTGAACAGCACTTCCTGAGGCGACTGTCGGATATCAGCCGCAAATCGTTCTATTATTAGGGTTCTGGCATTCGAAACTTCCCTGCCGTTCGTAAGTCTAATTTTCAGGTTGAGACAGTTTCGGGTTGTGGAGGGGTTCATGTCTAAAATTTCACTGCAAACGTTGGCCATCATCTTGAGCGTTCTGGTAGGTGCGTTCGCGTGTAATCCAGCAGATGCGCAGGGCGTGCCCTCCGCGGCGCTCGATGAGA
>JASIEN010000598.1 GCA_030045935.1 Candidatus Sulfotelmatobacter sp. | reverse complement strand
GCGACTACCAGGTCAGGGTTTCAAAGACCGGCTTCCCTGACCAGTTGCGGACGGTCCAGCTCACGGCCGGACAGGCTCCCGTAAATTTGAGCATGCAGCCGGACGCCTGCGCGAGCGGCCATGAGTTCGCCACCACGGATTGCGCGCTGACCTGGCACGGCATCACGGTCTATGGTGCGTATGACATCGGCATCGGCTGGGTCAGCCACGGTTTACCGGAAAACGGTTACAACTATGAAGGTGCATCTCTGGTGAACCGAAACGGGTATGAACATCGAGTCCTGGTCGCGCCGAACAACCTGCAGCAGACGGGTCTCGGCATCAGGGGTAAAGAAGAATTTGCGCACGGCTGGTCCGTCGTATTCAATGCTTCAACCGGCATCAATCCGCAGTCCGGCCTGCTGGCCAACGCGTCAGCCACCGACATCATCAACAACGGCCTACCCAGGAGCGCCTATTCGTATGCCATCGACGGCGCGCGCGCAGGCCAACCCTTCAATGACGAAATCTATGCCGGCATCTCGGCCACACAATTCGGCACGCTGACCTTCGGCCGTCAGCGCTCTCTCGGCACGGATGCGATGCTGCTTTACGATCCGGCCGGCGGCAGCTACGCGTTTTCGTACATCGGTTATAACGGCACCATGGCCGGCGGCGGCGACACCGAGAACAGCCGTTGGGACGACGCCATAAAGTACCGCATCACCTACGGCCCAATCCATTTCGGCGCCATGTATAAATTCGCCGATGGTTCTGGCGGTTGCTATTCGGCCGCGGCAGCTGCGGGAAATCCCTGGAATGCCACCAACTGTACGCCGGAAACGGCGCATAACAACGCCTTTGGATTCGACCTTGGCGGAGCCTCCGGCAAGTTCTCGGCCGACCTTGTCGCCCAACATTACAACCAGGCGATCAGCGTCTTGAACCCATTGCTCGGGCCTCAGAGTCTGAGTCCCGCGGGAGCGTATCAGTCGACCACAGACAGCATCGATACAACCCCTATCACCGGGAACAATGTGGTCGACACAAACAACACCGTATATGGCATCGTGACCGACAACTATGGAATTATGGTCGCTGCCAAGTATGCGTGGGACCCGTTCAAGTTTTTTGTCGGCTACGAATACATCTGGCAGAATAATCCACACAACCCGTTGGGTGTTGGCGCTTCCGACCAGGGTGGATACATTATGAGCGGGGTCGAAGATAACAATCTGGATACTCAAAAGTTGGTGAATATCTGGTGGACGGGCGCGAAGTACACTTACCGCAGCAAAACCGACTTCACTTTCTCGTGGTATCAACAGCGGCAAAACGACTTCCGTCTTCCGCCGGCCTGCTCGGTCTCAGCCGGCTTCCGCAGTTCCTGCGCCGGAACCCTCAATGAGGGGTCGTTCTATGTGGATCAACACTTCACCAAGCGCCTCGACGGTTTTGTCGGAGTTGCATATTCCTGGGTGAGCGGGGGGCTCGCCATCGCCATTCCTCATAAACCTGGCGTGCCCTATAACTACGACAACAACTGTGCTCCGACGGCGGGTGTGCGGTTCGCCTTCTGAGCGGTTTCGCGGCTGATCTTTCCGCGTCGGGCTCAGTCGAGAGCCCGACATGGGGCCTATCAAAACTTCGCGGCCGGCTTTGAAATCGCCCAGGAGTCGAAAGAAAACGGCCGCCGCCTAAAGCACCCGCCGTCGCCGTATCCCAATCATCACAGCACAATTTTTACAACGGTTTACTTTCCCATGACAACTGGCTGAGTCGCCCTCTGCGTCCAATTTTTCCTGCCCTCGATTTTCCAGCGGCTCAAGCGGTTACATCAATCAAATTTCCGCTGCCATTCTTCGCTCCCTCTGCGGGGTCGTCCTGTTCATCCGTGCAGTCTGGATTGCGTAACGCGCTCACCGCCCTATTGCTCGTTCCCTCCTGCAGCGCTTGCTGGGCACTGACAATCTGCGCAGTGTCCTGGAGAATCCTGACAAGCGACCGCTGTGCCGCAGTCACGTCGCCGGCATCGAGTGCGCTTTGCAGGGCTTGGCGGTCGGCCCGCAGGGTTGATTCGGGATTGTCGGAGGCAGCGGCCCTCACTCCGTTCACCGGCAATTGGTTGGCTTGCACGCTCTGGGCAAACGCGGTGATGGCGCGTTGGGCCTCGACGAGATTGCCGGAAGATAAGGCACTCTGCAAGTCATTCAAATTCTGTCGTGCGCCGCTCTGCGCTTCTGGCGGATTCTGCGAAGAAGAAATTGGGCTGATTGGCATGATTTGCATAAGTGCGACTCCTTAGGTTCCGTCATTCGCCAGCGCTGTTGCGCGTTGGATACTTTTGCTTTACTAAGGTTCATGTCCGGTTTCTTGCATGAGCCGCTACTTTAGTAAGCGGCTGGAGTCAGAAATTCTTGAGGTACTCGCCTTCTAATCTGCCTCCGTGGTTATATGCGAGAGGTTACCGGCGACATGAAATGTGACTGGCGCGCGACAAGAAAGCCGAGAGGAAAATGCTGTTCCGTTGTACTCGCTTGTAGATGTATTGATTTTCACGTACTCGAATGCGCAACACACGAATTGCTTCTTTGTTTTCCTCAAGCTTCCACAACGAAGTTTTTCTCTCCACAGCTTCTGCACAACTGTGGAAAGCTTTTCTGTTGCCCTCCCAATCGACATGCCTCAGAGTGTGTCCAGCGAATACGTGGCAATTCTCAAGTGATTGCCGAAACGATGTTGGCGGTGACTGGTGGCAGCCGGCGATTCTCGAGGGTGAATTGCCGGGGGGAATTGGAAACGCGCGCGAGCGCAGACCGGTTGCCCGGGCATTGCGGCCTCCTCAAGGCCTGCTCTTTGAGCAGGTTGGGCTGCTGGCTACCGCGGTGGTTGTGGTCATGCGTTTCTCCGAACCGCAGGGCTGCAATCAGCACCGGCAAAAGTGGCACTCATCGCGAGCGCTGTCGGGCTGGTGCCGTCGACCCGCTGCTCCTGGCGGCGGGCGGGTGAGGCTTGAGACCCATGTAACGATATGGCCCGGGTGGCTGGCCCGGGCCATATTTGTTTTTGGGGTCTGTGATTCACATAGGACTGGCGTCATTCCGAACCCCCGCGTTTTTACCAGCGGGGCGAGGAATTTCACATCCATATGATTTATCAGTGATGAGATCCTTCGCTCCGGCTGAAAAGCGCCTGCGCTCGGTATGACGCCAAAGAGAGTCGGCCTGCATGCCTGCAGAAGTATCCCTTTTCTCTCGCCTTCCACAAAATATTCCTTCCCTCCACAGCTTCTTCACAAAATCATTTGCAGCTTCGCCTTATGTTCGCTTATGCTGATGGCGGACTTTGCGCGACAGTGTTCTACGCGTCATGGCCACGACCGACTACAATCAGAGCACGCTACCTGCGAGCGAAAGAACCGAGCGCTCGATTCTTGGCGCGATCCTCATCGACAACTTCCTCTACACCCAGGCGGCGGTGCTTCGCCCGGAGGACTTTGCTCTCGATGCACATCGGCGCATTTATAGCCGCATGGTCGATCTGGCGGAGAGCTCGACCAAGATCGATTTCATCACGCTGGTCGAGGAACTCGATCGGCACAAGGACTTGCAGGCGGTGGGCGATGTGGGATATGTCTCCAGTCTCACCTACGGCGTTCCCGAGCGGCCAAGCATTGAGCACTATGTCAAGATCGT
>JASIEN010000597.1 GCA_030045935.1 Candidatus Sulfotelmatobacter sp. | reverse complement strand
AGCTAAGCCTTGAGTTACTAGAGACAATAGGGGCCAGCTTTATTTCTCAGTCGAAACGACAAAGTTGAGCTAGGCCCGAATCAATCTTTCTCACTCCGCAATGCTGTCTCGCACGTGAATCTCTCCAGAGCGAATTGCTTTTAGCAGCTTGTCGTAATCGCGTTCCGTCTGGTCGGCGTAAGCGGTGGCGAATTTCGCAATGGCAGAATCGAAGACGTCATTCTTGCCAAGATATCCCGCAATCAGAGCGGCGTCTCCGGTGCGGGCGTGAGCCCGCGCCAGCGTCCATCCGCAAATCCCGACATATTCGAGCCAGTCGCATTTTGGCATTTCCAGGTCGACTTTCATTTTCATGTCGCGGAGCTGGCGGAAATAGAAGCTGTGGCCTTTATCGTCTTGCGTCCACCCCAGAAATACGTCACTCGCCGATTGCAGCATGCGTTGCCCGGTTACCACTCGCTCGCCGTGATTGGAGTAACGACTCTTGCCGGCATAGGGCTCGAGCACTGAGGGAAGAGCCTCTTTGCATTGCAGGAGCAAGGGGTCATGTTTGTCGGCCATCATTAAAACCACGGTGCAGCGCGTTCCGGCGCTGCCTACTCCCACTACTTTGCGAGCTACATCGACAATGTGATAGTGGTCCAGGATCACCTTCCGCTCCGCCGGAAGCGACTCGCGATAACGACGAAAAATCTGGGTCACGTGTTTTCGCACCAGGTCGCTATCATGCGAGTGGTAGATCAGCGGCGGGTGGTCCACGATTCGCGTGCGCCCCTTTACGACTTTCGCGATTCGCGGAAATATGTGTTCCGCAGTCTGGGCTTGCGCTTTTGCCTCACGCCGTTCCCATCGTTTTCTCGCTGCCGCAGTCCCGGCTTCTTTTATGAATATCTCGGCGTTGATGCGTGAGTACCACACCTCCAGGGCGCGCATGTGGGCGTACCGGCGCATACGCTCCCGATAGGAGTGGGCCATGGTCACGACTGCGTTTTCGCATTGCCGCGCTCCGAGCCCCAGTTCACGCGATTCCAGGACAATGCTCGCCGCCAAACGCTTGATGTCCCATTCCCAGGGAGCGGGGAGTGTTTCATCGAAATCGTTGACGTCGAACACAAACCGGCGCTCCGGGCTGGCAAATCCCCCGAAATTGGCGGCGTGGCAGTCGCCGCAAGCCTGCACCCTGGTTCCTGTCACTGGTGTCTTCGACAAGTCCCACGCCATAACTGCCGCCGAGCCCCGGAAAGATCCGAAAGGAGATTGCCGCATACGGCCATACCGGATAGGCAAAAGTTCCCGCAACCGCCATCGATCTAGCTCTCGCAGCATGGCAATGGGATCGGGGCGACCAGGGGCAACCGTCCACTCGCCATGAGAACTTCGCGGAACTTTTTTTCGCAGAGCCTTTCCTGTGCTCATGCGCTCGGCAGCACTGGGCCCGATCACACTGGACTGCCGATCCGGCTGGCCTTGGGCATCTTTTGCTTGGGCGCGCATGGGGTTACTCTGATAATCAGGCTGCCGATACGTCGGCACTTTGGCCGACATATCAGCGCCGAGATCAAATTCGCTGCTTGCAACCGCTTGATTCTAGGGACAATCGAATTGGCTCACTGATTGCTGCATCTAACGGATCGGTACAGGAAGAGTGGGCTTTGCGTTGACCCTGCCGAGTCCTGTGGTGGAGGTCCCCAAAGCTCCGGCGATCTGAAAGTCTATGCGAACTGCCGTCCCTTTTTATTCTGTCGACGAAGAACAGAAGCTATTCGCAAACCGTACCTACCACAATCACGGCCAGTGTCCAATCGGCCAATCCGTCCCGCCGAACAAGCGAGAAAGCGGAACGAACGGTTACGAAATGTGCCCGATCTGCCGCCAGATCAGTCAACCAATTCCGGTGCTCTGGCTTTAGTTGGTAGCCCACCCCCGAATGCAGCAACCGTATTCCTGCTTAATCACAAATCCAGGAATACGCTCACCTTGCCGGTTGGAGAGCAGCGCTAACCGCTGGCGTAGGCAATTCATCCCCACGGAAATATTTAGGATTGTCTTTTGCCCCCTTGGCATCGGCGTCGTGCATTTCTGGCATGGCGATGAAGGGCTTCGAATAGTCGTTAGCCGCGTTCCAGAACAAGAATCCGATGCCGCCTTTTTCCCGCGCGGTGGCAACCTGAACCTTTATATATTCAGGTGAATAGCTCTTCGTGCGCCAGTGGAAAGCTTGCAGCCACGGCCGAATAACCACTCCGCTGCCTTTGGTGATCAGCTCGAAGCGGTCCATCGACTCGGCGATAAAATGCTCGGGCGCATCGCCCGGATGGTCGATGTTATCCATCCCGAAGAAATGGGAGGGATAGATCATGGGCGAGAGCACGTCGCAGTATTTCGCCATGTTCACAATGTCTTGTCCCGTGTGTGACAGATCGACGGGCCGTTGCCAGGCCATCACGCCGAAAACATCGAGCGACAACAGAACGCCGGTGGGATGGAGTTCGGCATACGCCTTTTTCAAAAATGCGGTAATGACATCGGAGCGTTGTGGAATGCGTTGTGCAGGGCAATTTTTCTTTCGCCCCTCCGGGGCTTGTCCTGTTTTGTTCTCCGCGTTCCCACGGCTTGCGCCGTGGGCTGTTTTTTTTTGCCCCTTCGGGGCTGGGTTTGCCATTGCGCTTGCCATCGGGCATGTTGAGTCGTTGTTCTCAGCCATTAAATGTGAAGAGACATCACTGACGGTGCCTGGGTGGGCGTCCGCTGCTCCCTGATCTTTTTGAAACGCAAATGCAGCGTCTTTCTGGTCGCCTTCGGCTGGAAAGCGTACGTAGTCGAACTGGATTTCATCGGCGCCGGATTGGGCTACGAATTTGGCAAGCGCGATGTTGTAGTCCTGAACTTTGGGATTTGAAGGATCAGTCCAGACCAGCTTGCCGTTTTCGCGCCAGGGCTGTCCCGTGCGATGCGACTGCACGGCGAGTTCGGGATGCTCGGTAACCAGCCGCTGGTCGCGAAAAATGGCGACGCGCGCGATCGCGTGCATGTTCTCGGAATGCAGAAAGTGCACGAACTTAGCGAGGTCGTGAATATAGACCGGATGCTTGCCCAGCAGCGGATTTTCGAACGGTATGGTCACGCTACCGTCGGAGTCTTTGATGTCGAAGACGACGGCGTTTCCACCAACCTCACGCCAGTGACGGATGATGCGCAGGCCGTGATCACTTCCGGCCATCATGCCGGTGAGATAGATGGCCCGAACTTCGAAGTCTTTGGGAACGGCAATCGTGCGCTCGGCGATAGGCGCAGGCAGAATGCCGGGAATGGTGATTTGCTCTCCGGCTTTGAGAATGTTGCCGGTCTTATTGTTGGTCGAGCGGATGGCGTCAGCCAGCTCCGAACTGGTTAGATAGCTGGTTCTGCCCAAGTATTGCCGGGCGATCGCCGGAATAGATTCCCCGCGATGAGCGGCATAAACTTCGGTAGCCAACGGCGCGGCAGGATTGGCCGTGGTTGTACTCACAGGCATCAGCTTCGCGGTCGGCATCGTCGATGACGTCAGCGCGGCCGGTGCTTGCGCCTGGGCGACCTCTGCGGAAGAGAAGTGCGAACTCATCCTGACGCCCGCTGCAGCAAAGAGAACGCATGAAATGGCTGCGATGGTTAGGACGGACGAACGGCGCAAGAAGGCCTCCGGTAGACGCTGACCGGATACTACGGTCTGATTATAAGCAACGCTAGTTACCAGCGGCCACCTCCTTAAATTAGTCCTGAGTTCCGAGTACCCGACCGTCGAACTTCACTCGACCGGACCCTTCGGCGCTTCGCTTCCTCAGGGTGGCTCTCGAGTGCCGGCTGTCCCTGCAGTGCCACCACAAACCCCCGGCAAGGCTTCCTTGCGGCACTGACGAAAGCTCAACACGTCCCGGCGCAGTTGGGTGATACTGGCAAGTCGGGAGGCTGGACTCTACTGGCAACCCGGTACTCGCAACTCGGACCTCATACTGTCAATCGAGTACCGAGTACTGCCAGCTCACGCTCTTCCTCCCGTGCGCAAAGTATTTCCGTTCCTTTCACTTAACTTTCCACTCCAAGTGAGCTTATTATTGTTGGCCCGCATCTAAATTGCGACACATACAAGGCTTTCAGAGAATGAAGGCCCTCGCTGGGCGTGGCCAACGGCTTGCTTATTCCAGGGCCAGGCGGGACGAAGTGGGGTCAGGCCGGCGGCTGTTCCGACTGACAAAAACTGTCATTCTGGAATTGGGGGAAACGCGAGAAACAAGGCCTGAACCATCCCGTTAAAAATAAAAGCCGAAGATACGGCTGGGGAACAGGGCAGAGAAAGTAAACGTTATGAGAACGAATCTCGCTACCGTGCTTGATCCCAACCGCCGCAGCAGCGACGCCGGTGAATTTGAATCTGCATTGCGTCGGCGCATTGTGGGGCAGGACCAGGCAATCCAAAAAGTTACGGAAATCTACCAGATGTTTCTGGCCGGGCTGAATCCGC
>JASIEN010000596.1 GCA_030045935.1 Candidatus Sulfotelmatobacter sp. | reverse complement strand
GTTTGAGCGAAAGCAGATGTAGTGAGAAAAATCAGGACCATTAGCCGGCAAACGAGGCGCATTTGTAAGACTCCCTGTATAAGTTTTTCCTGAAAACTGCCCACAGGATCATACGACATTTAGGGAGTGAGTGTGTCGTCGAGCGGGATGTGATTCCCTTAACACGGAGGAATGCGGCCAGTTTTCGGGGCTGCTGTGCTGCCTAGATTTCTAGTATCACCGGCATAATCAGCGGGCGTCTCTGCGTCTGCTTCGAAATATACCGCTTCAGGTCTGCCCGGATTTTTTCTTTAATCACGCCGTAGTCGGCTTTTTCTTCCTCGCTGGAAAACGCCAGTGTGTCCTCCACAATCCTGCGTGCCCCCTCGAGCAAACCATTTTCGCCGGGATTGAAACCCCGGGTGACGATCTCGGGCGTGGTTTCTACATTGCCCGTCAACTTATTAATCGCGATGATCGGCAGCACGATGCCGTCTTCGCTGAGGTGACGGCGGTCCTTGATGATGAGATCCTCGACCACATCCGTGCGATTGCCGGAGTCGATACAGACACGGCCGACGTTGATGCGGGCGACTTTTCTGGCGCCCAGTTCGTCGAACTCGAGCACGTCCCCGCTTTCGATCAACATTACTTTTCCGACAGAGCCGCGCATGGCGGCAGCCATATCCGCGTGGAGTTTGAGCTGCCGGTATTCGCCGTGGATAGGAATGAAATAGCGCGGCTTGACCAGATTGATAACCAGTTTTAGCTCTTCCTGGCTGGCGTGTCCGCTGACGTGGACGGGAGGCGAGCTGCCGTCTTCATAGATGACGTAAGCTTCGCGCCGGAAGAGGTGATCGATCATGCGGTAGATCGTCTTTTCATTGCCGGGGATGATTCGGCTGGAGAGAACGACCGTGTCGCCCTTTTCGATTTTTGCGTGCTTATGATTGTCGACCGCGGCGCGCGATAGTGCGGACATAGGCTCGCCTTGGGTGCCGCTGATCATCACGCATACTTTTTCGGGCGGGAAGTTTTTCATCTCCCCCGGATTGATGATCAAGCCGTCTGGAATTTCGAGATAGCCGAGATCTTCGGCGATTTCGGCTGAGTTGTTCATGGAGCGGCCAACGAAAGTGACTTTGCGCTCGTGCTCCTGGGCGAGTTCGACCGCCAGCTTGATGCGATGGACCGAAGACGAAAAGCACGAGATGAAGAGACGTCGCCTGGTATGTGCGAAGACCTCGTCGAACTTACGGCGCACCGCGCGTTCGCTGGGCGTGTAGCCCTTGCGCTCGACGTTGGTGGAATCCTGAAAAAGCGCCAGCACGTTCTGCTTGCCATATTCGGCGAAGGAGTGCAGGTCGAACAGGTGATTGTCGGTGGGCGTAGGATCGACTTTGAAATCGCCGGTGTGGATCACGATTCCCAGCGGCGTGTGAATCGCCAATGCAACGCAATCGACAAGGCTGTGGGTCACGCGAATCGGATGAATGCTGAAAGAACCGACGCGAAAGCTTTCGCCGGCACGAATTTCGCGCAAATCGGCGTCATCGAGCAAACCGTGCTCATCGAGCTTGTCTTCGACGTATGCGAGCGTGAATTCCGTGCCCCATACGGGAACCTTGAGCTCAGAAAGAATCCATGGCAGACCGCCAATATGGTCTTCGTGTCCGTGCGTCAGGATGATCCCGCGGACCTTCTGGCGATTTTCGATCAAGTAGGAAATGTCGGGGACCACGATATCGACGCCGAGCAATTCGGCCTCGGGAAACATGAGTCCAGCGTCGATGACGATAATATCGTCGCCAAAGCGAAAGGCCATGCAGTTCATGCCGAATTCGCCGAGTCCACCGAGAGGAATGGCTTGCAGTTTTCCGGGCATTGGTTATTGATGATGCTAGCACGTTGTGAGCATGTACCGAGTAGCGAGTTGCGAATACCGAGTGGGCTGTGAGCCTGGAGCCAGAAATCCCAAGCCGGGTTTTTTCTCGGTACTCGGTACGCGTAACTGGGTACTGGGTCATGCCGATAGCTTTCTTTCTGGCGCTGAGGTAAGGTGAATTTAATGGCGGATCGGAACAAATCCTGGTTGCGCGGCAGGGTTGAAAAAGCGTTAGTCAAGGGCCTCACCAAGGCCTACTCGACTGTCCAGGTGGACCCGCAAAAATTTCTAATCCAACTGCGAACCGCCTACCGAATGCCGATCAGCGGGTATCACGGCATTTACTTTCTGGATGTCGGCGAGATCGATTCAGTGGCCGAAGACGTGATCCGCAGCGGAATGAGAGTGGCTGCGCTCGAAGGGGCGGGGTTGGGCATGGGCGGGCTGATTACGATCTTGCCCGATCTTGGCATTCTGTCAGCGATCACGATGCGGACAATTCAAAAGCTGAGTTTGGTTTACGGATTTCAGTTCAATACTGACGGCGAAATTGCGGAGCTGTGGGTGGCCGCGGCAAGCGCCGCAGGGGTGGACATCAGCAGAGAGCTGCTGGAAAAAGAAGTGGTAAACAAGTTCGTGCCGCGAGTGATTCAGAGAATTGCCGCGCGGGCGAGCGCCGAAGTAGTCGAGAAATGGGCAGGAAGAATGATTCCGCTGGTGAGCTCGGCAATTGGGGCGGGATTGAATTATTGGTTTGTGCGAGCGTGGGGTGAGCGCGCTAAAGCGCACTTTCGCGAGAGGCATCTGCAGCTCCGGCAGCAGGCGTTTGCCCAGGGAGCAATACCAGCAGCGTTGCAGGCGCGAAGTAGATGATTAGCTTTATCGGTGGAGGGGCTGCCTCTGCGATCTTCACGGAATTTCTGAGCTTGTCCTGAGCGAGCGAGAGCGGCCGAACGGGCGCTCTCCGCGGTTTAAGATTTTTCTGGAAAGAATCCCGCCATTTTTTCAGGCATGGATACAACATCCTCCATGATCAGCTTCGATTGCTCGGCCATTCTCTTTGATCTCGACGGAGTTCTGGTCGACTCCACGAAGTCGGTCGACCGCCAGTGGCGAATCTGGGCGCGTGAGCAAGGAATCGATGAGCAGAAGGTTCTTGCCGTAGCCCATGGAGTGCGGACGATTGAAGTCGTTCACCTTCTTGCGCCTCATATCGATGCTGCTGCGGAAGCTCTCAAGCTGGAGGCCCGAGAGGCCGCCGATCATGATGGAGTGAACGTGATGCCGGGGGCGTCAGACTTGGTGCGGTCGATTCCGAAGGGACGATGGTGTGTGGTGACTTCCGGCACGCGGCGGCTGGCAAGGGCCAGATTGCAGTTGGCGAGAATTGGGGTACCGTCGGTGCTGGTTACTGCCGAAGATGTGGCAGCCGGCAAGCCTGATCCCGCGCCGTATTTGAAGGGTGCAGAGTTGCTGGGCATACCTGCCTTAAAGTGTTTAGTAGTAGAAGATGCCCCTGCCGGGATTCAATCGGCGCACGCGGCGGGAATGAGAGTGATTGGCCTGACGAGCACGTTTTCAGGAGAGGCGTTAAGCCAGGCGGATGCGGTCATCAAACGACTCAACGAGGTCCATGTTGGTTTCAATATTACGGGGAATCTATCCGTACTTGTCGGTTGATGCGACTCTCGTATAAGCGTGTTTTGTACCCGATTTCTACCTAAGCCAATCCTCCAGTTCAATTCCCTTATCTGTTTTTTCATCCCGGTACTTCACGATGACGGGCGTATAGAGCGAAATGCCCTGTTCTGCGGCCGCTCCCTTTTTTACCGCCCGCGAGCCGGGAACCACTACGGCACCTTCAGGCACCTCGAGTGGTGCATCGGCCCCTGCGCGGTAAACTTCGTCACGAACCAGATCGTAGAGCGGAGTCGAGCGGGTGAGAATTGTTCCTGCGCCCAGCACGGCGCGAGTGCGCAACAAAGTTCCTTCGTAGATTCCGCAGTTCCCGCCGACTAATACATCATCTTCGATAATCACTGGTGCGGCGTTCACTGGCTCGAGAACGCCTCCGATTTGGGCAGCCGCGCTGAGGTGAACCCGTTTCCCTATCTGCGCGCAGGAGCCGACGAGCGCATGGGAGTCGATCATGGTGCCTTCGTCGACGTAGGCGCCGACGTTGATGAACATCGGAGGCATACAGATGACCGAGGGCGCAACGTAGGCGCCGAGGCGGACTGATGATCCTCCGGGCACGACGCGCACGCGGTCAGCGCGAGAGAATTTTCTGGCAGGGAAGGTGTCTTTGTCGACGAAGCTGAGCGCGTTACAGCCGGTTTCAGTAAGTTCGCCCAGGCGGAAGCCAAGCAGGATGCCTTGTTTCACCCAAGCATTGACATGCCATTCGCCGACGACTTTCTCTGCAGCGCGGATTTTGCCTTGGGTAAGCGCGTCGCGGAATTCGAGAAATGTGGCGCGGGCGTCGGAACTCTGTGCAAGATCGCTTTGCGCGGCGAGGCGTTCGATGGAGGATTGCAGGGAGTGCATTTAATGGGTTCGCGTGAGAGATATATAAGGAAGCGAGACAAACGCGCGGCCATTGTGGCGCAAAGAGCGCCCTTCGACGCGCTTCGCTTGCTCAGCGCGAGCTGAGAACACTTCGCACGGCTCGCCCAGGTTCCTCGCGGCGTAGGAAACCCTTGCTCCCAATGACAACCGAGTCTTCCAGCGGCTGTTCATACGCACTTGCACTCGCTGCGAATCAAGATGCCGGTCATGGTGTGGGCTGCCTCGCGTCCTGCAGACAACGTGGCGTAGGGGCCGTGCCAGCGGGAATGGTTGGCATCGTGGCCGGCAGGGCGCCCCCTGCCCTGATTGCATTGACCGCAGGTAGCGCGATGAAGGACGATTTTGTGCGGCCCCGCAGCCCAGTTCTCGTAAATATAGAATTCGGTGGCTTGCGCAGCGGCCTGCTCGTGTTTTGCGATCAATCCGGCTTCAGTGGCTATTTTTTGCACCTTCGACCGCGTGTCGCGGCGCATGGGCAGCAACGGTAAGCGGTAGTTTTCTTCGATCTTGCCCATCATCGCCAGAACCGCTTTCACCGGCAGCGGATTTGTTTCGATGAAGTTGGCCTGTATCAATGGCAGGTATTTGCGGTGAAGGCTGCGCGCCGTCACCCAGTCGTTGTTGAGCGCGGCGCGGGTCATCGCCGCCATTTCTTGTGGGATTTCATTTGAAGCCACAGAAATAATCCCGACTCCGCCGAGCGCGATCACGGGCAACGTAACTGCGTCGTCGCCGGAAAAAACCAAAAATGTTTCCGGCACGGCGTTCGTGGCTTCGGCGATTTGCGTCATGTTGCCGCTGGCTTCTTTGACGCCAACTATGTTTGGAACTTCGGCCAGGCGGGCAAGAGTTTGAGGCTCGATATTTGCGGCAGTGCGGCCGGGGACATTGTAAAGAATGATTGGCTTCTCGGGAACAGCCTCGGCGATCGCCTTGAAGTGCCGATACTGGCCCTCTTGCGTCGGTTTGTTGTAGTAAGGCGAGGCGGTAAGGATGGCATCGACGCCGGGGCGGGCGGCGACTTCCTGCGCTTTTTCTACGGCGTCGCGAGTGGAATTGGAAGTGGCTCCGGCGACGACGGGAACCCGTCCGGCGGCAACTTCGATGGTGGTGTCGATGACGTGCAGCCATTCGTCGTGCGTGAGTGTTGGCGTTTCGCCAGTGCTCCCGCATGGAACCAGGAAGTCGATGCCCGACTCGATTTGCCAGGCGACGAGGTTACGGAAGGCGGGCTCGTCGATGGAGCCGTCCTGATGAAACGGAGTGACGAGAGCGGTGCCACAGCCGCGCAATTGCATGGCAGTAGGATAGCGCGAATGCAGTGGGAGTGGAAAATGGTCTCCTTGGACAATCGAGGTCAGCTAAGATCGGCGTCATTCCGAGCGAGGCCGTTCTTCAGGCGAAGCGAAGGGATCTCCTCGCCTATAGACCATCGGGCGCGAGATTCCTCGCCCCGCTGGTGAAAGACGCGGGGCTTCGGAATGATGCCACCAATGGGGGGTCTAGAACTGTTATAGCTCCCGCCAGATGTCTTTGAAGTCGTAGAAGCCTTTTTTTCCTTTGAGCCATTCAGCGGCGCGAATGGCTCCCTCAGCAAACCCTTGCCTGGATTTGGCGTCGTGACATAGATAAATTCGATCAGCTTCAGATTCATAGACGATTTCGTGCATCCCGACGACCTCGCCTTCGCGAAAAGATGTGATTTCGAGGTCGGGATGCTTTTCTTTTGTGCTTTTATCGGCGAGCGCTTGGCTGATTACGCGCTGAATGGCCATGGCCGTCCCGGACGGCGCGTCTTTCTTGTGCACGTGGTGGCGTTCGAAGATTTGTCCGGTGTAGCTGTATTGCAACGCGGGGGCGGAGGCGCGGGCCACATCGAGAAAAAGATTGACGCCGATGGAGAAATTTGCGCCGAAGACGAAGCCGCTGTTCTGCTCTATAACGAGGTTTTTCACGCGCTCGATCTCTGAGTGCCAGCCAGTGGTGCCGACGACCATATTTTTCCCTGCGCGCACGCATGCCTCGATGTGGGCGAGAACGGTGTGAGGCGTAGTGAAGTCCAGAACGGCGTCGATGACTTGCAGAGCTTGAGGAGTCAGAGCGGCGCAGGCGGGGTTTTCTTTCGAGCCGACAGCTTGGATTTGATGGCCGCGCTGGCGGGCGACTTCCGCGACGAGCGACCCGGTTTTGCCGCGGCCAAGGAGGAGGAGGTTCATAGTACCCTCAGAACGATTTAAACACAGAGGGCACAACGGGGCACAGGGTAGGATTTAGGCGTAGACTTCCGGATCTGGCTCGGCGAAAAAAACATTGTGCAGGCGCTGGATTACCCCCGGTACTTCGTCTTCTTCAATCACAAAGGTCAGGTTAATTTCCGATGCGCCTTGCGAGATCATGCGGATTTTTTTGTCGCTTAGCTCCCGAAACACCTGAGCGGCCACGCCCGGTGTTTCGCGCAGGCTCTCGCCTACGAGGCAGACGATTGCTTTTCGTCCTTCGTATTTCACATCGGCAAGCTTGGCCAGGTCCGCGGCCAACGCAGGAATCGCCTGATTGGAATCGACCGTGAGCGAAACACTTACTTCGGAAGTCGAGACCACGTCTACGGCGACCTTGTGCCGATCGAAGGCCTCGAAAATGGTGCGCAGGAATCCATGGGCGAGCAACATGCGCGGGGCAGCAATGTCGATGATGGTGATGCGCTTTTTGGCGGCGATGGCTTTGAAAATATTTTTTCCCCGTGGCGCCCGGGTGGTGATTCTTGTGCCTTCGCAACTCGGATTGCGTGAGTTCAGAACGTAGACGGGAATGTTCTTCTGAATTGCGGGAAGCACCGTCGCTGGATGGAGGACTTTAGCTCCGAAATAAGCCAATTCGGCAGCTTCGTCGAAACTGATGACTTTAATGCGGCGGGCATCCGGGCAGACGCGGGGATCGGTGGTAAGAATGCCGTCAACGTCGGTCCAGATGTCGATGCGGTCGGCGCCAAGCCCGGCACCGAAAAGAGCAGCCGAAAAATCCGAACCGCCGCGTCCGATTGTGGTGGTAATGCCGGCGCGGCTGGCGCCGATGAACCCCCCCATGACCGGTACGTGACCCGAGTCGAGCAGCGGCTTCACTGTCGACTGCAAGCGCTGGTTGGTTTCTTCTGTTAGCGGCGCGGCCGACATGTAATTGCTATCGGTGACAAGAATCTCACGAGAGTCCACGTGCGTGCTCTTGATCCCGTGTGACGCGAACGCGGCAGCGACGATCTTGCTGGAGAGCACTTCGCCGAAAGCGGCGACGTGATCGGTAGTGCGCGGGGTAACTTCGCCGACAGCGGAGATGCCGCGCAGCAGTTCATCGAGCAGTTCGAAGTCGCTGCCCAGTTCGGAGTGGAAATCGGTGAAGCGCGCGGTACCCAAAAGTTCGCTGGCCGTGTTGTAGTGGCGTTCTTGCAGCGAGCGGCACAGTTTCAGCGCGGCCTTGCGGTCTCCGGCGCCGGCGGCGCGGGCCATGGTGAGAAGAGTGTCCGTGACCTTAGCCATGGCGCTGACCACCACGACCGGATGCTGCTCGACGCGCTCTTTTACGATTTCTGCGACGCGGGTTATGGCCTTGGCGTCTTCAACCGAAGTTCCGCCGAATTTCATGACGATCATCGGCCGATCCTGGAATGGTGAATGTGTGGTGCGCTTCTCATTTTGTGATCGTCACTTTGAAAATCCAGATGCAGACACTCTAAGCATCGTGGCCGGTCCGTGGCGATTGTCGCTACAAATAAAATGCATAGATCCTTCGCTGCGCTCAGGATGACAACCCTAAGAATTACCGAGATATCCCTTTGCCTTTAACAGCTCGGCATTCAGTACGGCAGCGCCGGCAGCCCCGCGGATTGTGTTATGCGAGAGAACCGTAAATTTCCAGTCGAGCACGCCGCAGGGGCGCAGCCGGCCCACGGCGGCGGTCATGCCGGCGCCCATATCGACGTCGAAACGGGGCTGGGGGCGATCATTCGCGTCGAGATAGACGATAGGGTTTTTGGGTGCACTTGGTAAGTTCAGTTCCTGCGGCTCGGCACGATAACAGTTCCAGGCTTCGATGATTTCTTCCGGTCTGGTTTTGACTTTCAAACGAATCGAAACCGATTCTGTGTGGCCATCTTCGACGGCGACGCGGTTGCATTGCGCGCTCATGGCGAAAGGAGCAGGGATGATGCCGTGGCCGTTGAGTTGGCCGAGCAGCTTGTGAGTTTCTTCCTCCATTTTTTCTTCTTCATTGCGAATGAAGGGAATCACGTTGCCAAGAATGTCGAGAGAAGCCACGCCGGGATAGCCAGCCCCACTGACCGCTTGCATGGTGACCGCCATGACCGTATCTAGGCCAAACTTGCGGTGCAGCGGCGCAAGGGCGAGAACAAGGCCGATAGCGGAGCAGTTGGGGTTGGTGACGACGTAACCGCCCGATTTTTTTCGCCAGGGTTGCGCATCTATCAGCTCAATGTGCGACGCGTTGACTTCGGGAATGACGAGTGGAACGTCCGATTTCATGCGAAGTGCGCTGGAATTGGAAACCACGGCGCAGCCGGCTTCGGCGAATTTCGGTTCCAGTTCGGCTGCGATGGAAGCGTCGAGGGCAGCAAAGATGGTTTTGGGTGCACCTTCGGGCGTGGCGGGTGAAACTTTCATGGCCGCGACTTTTAGCGGAATTGGCGTTTTCAAGCGCCAGCGCGCCGCGTC
>JASIEN010000595.1 GCA_030045935.1 Candidatus Sulfotelmatobacter sp. | reverse complement strand
GGTGCCCACGTCGACATAGTGAATTCCCGCCTTCTCGAGTGCCTTTGCGCGGCGAATATCGTCAATGTAGTAAGAATTTCCGCCATCAATGACGATGTCACCCGCCTCGAGATTAGGGAGCAAGTCAGCAATCGTCTTGTCAACGGCCGCCGCGGGAACCATCAGCCAAACCGCGCGCGGCTTGGCCAGTTTCTTGACCAGATCGGCAAGAGATGCCGCGCCGACTGCGCTCTCTTTGGCCAACTCGCTCACTGTCTTCGGCGACGTGTCGAAAACAACGCAGTCGTTTCCTTTCTTCATCAGACGACGAACCATGTTTGAGCCCATTCTTCCCAGCCCTACCATTCCAAGTTGCATAAGTGCTCCTGTTTGACCCTTCTTATTGTGTTACCCCCATGATAGCGCGTGCTGTCTGAAGACCGATCACGCAACGCTTGCAACCGCGCCAGGCCTGACCAGTTCGCCACGGAAAAGTCTTGAGCGCGAACTAACGACCTGCCTCACCGAATCCACCACCGGCCGCAGAATCTTGTAGGGCACGACCTCGTTCGGGTCTCGTGCCAGGCTTTCCCCCAGCGATCGCCTCCACTCAACCCGCAATTCGGTATTGATGTGGATGATGTTGATACCCGCGGCGACTGCTTTACGAAAATCTTCATCTTCGGTCCCCGAGCCGCCATGCAGGGTGAGAAAGGTCCCGGCCGCTCGCTTGATTTGGACAATTCTTTCGATATCCAGGTGCTTCTTCGTTTTTCCCTGCACCATACTCTCAAGCATGCCGTGCATGTTGCCAACGGCCGGAGCGAGGATGTCAATCCCGGTTGCCTCGACGAATTGTCGCGCTTCCTCTGGTGTTGAGAGCTTCCCGCCCTGAACGGCTTCCTTGATTTCGGAGCCGGTTCCTATATCGCCTATTTCTCCTTCTGCAAGGATCGCGGGGTTGACGGCTTTGATCGCCTGAACCGCTTCCTTGGTGCGAGCCACATTCTGATCGAAGGGCAACGCGGAAAAATCTATTCCCACACAGTCAAAACCCGCCCTTGCCGCCTCCAACGCTTTAGCCAGGGAGTGTGTGTGGTCCGCATTGAGGAAGACCGGCATGTCAGATTCCTGCCCTATGCTTTTCACCAGAGCCGCAAGCTGGCGCACGCCAAAAAAGTCCCGCTCTCCTTCAGAGGCCCCGATGAGGAGGGGGATCTTGGTGTCCGCTGCAGCCGCCACCACAGCTTTCAACAAGGTCTGGTCAGCGACATTGAAATGGCCCAACGCTGCGCCTTCTTGTTCGGACCGCACCAAGACGTCGCGTAACTTATCTTTGCTGAAGGTCTCAATTGCCATCATTGTCCCTGAGTTTGCGGTAACGCTTAATCAGAGTGTTGGTTGAGCTGTCGTGCTTTAATGCCGGCTCTGTTTTGTTCTCCAGCTCCGGGATGATGCGTTTTGCCAGGACTTTCCCCAGCTCGACACCCCACTGATCGAACGAATCAATGTTCCACAGGGTCCCTTGCGTAAAGACTGAGTGTTCGTAAAGAGCCACAAGTTTGCCCAGTGTCTCGGGGGTTAGTTCCTCGGCCAGAATCGTGTTCGATGGCCGATTCCCTTCGAATACCTTATGTGGCACGAGCCAATCTGGAGTTCCCTCAGCTTTCACTTGCTCGGGCGTCTTGCCGAATGCGAGCGCCTCGGTTTGTGCGAAAACATTGGCGAGCAGCAAGTCGTGATGCCGTCCCAGCGGATTTAGCGCCTTGCCAAAGCCAATGAAGTCGCACGGGATGAGTCGCGTTCCCTGGTGAATCAGCTGATAAAACGAATGCTGCCCGTTGGTTCCCGGCTCACCCCAGTAGATCGGACCGGTATCGTGGGCGACTGGTTTGCCTGCCAGCGTGACGTGCTTGCCGTTGCTTTCCATGGTCAACTGCTGCAAATACGCTGGAAAACGCTTCAAATATTGCTCGTAGGGCAACACCGCCACTGTCTGCGCGCCGAAAAAGTCGTTGTACCAGACAGCCAAAAGGCCCAACAGCACGGGAAGATTGGCCCCGAATGGTGCCGTACGGAAATGCTCGTCCATCTGGTGAAAACCACTCAGCATGGCGCGGAAATTATCTGGGCCGATGGCGACCATGGTCGAAAGGCCGATGGCCGAATCCATGGAGTAGCGCCCTCCGACCCAATCCCAAAACTCGAACATATTGGCCGTATCGATCCCGAACTTCGCGACCTCTGCATCATTTGTCGATACCGCAACAAAATGTTTTGCAACTGCGCTTTCGTCATCGTTTCCCAGTCCCGCCAGCGACCAGGCACGAGCGGTGTGGGCATTTGTCATCGTTTCGAGTGTCGTAAACGTTTTGGAAGAAATGATGAACAGGGTCTCGGCCGGGTCGAAATCCCGCACTGCCTCGGCAAAGTCGGTTCCGTCGACGTTGGAGACGAAGCGGAAGTTCATGCTGCGGTCTGAGTAATGTTTTAGTGCTTCATAAGCCATCACCGGTCCAAGGTCCGAACCGCCGATGCCGATATTAATGACATTGCGGATGCGCTTTCCCGTGTGTCCTTTCCAGGCTCCGCTTCGCACCCGGTTTGAGAAATCAGCCATTTTATCGAGGACAGCATGAACCTCTGGCACAACGTTCTTGCCGTCTTCGAGAATGACGGCATCGCGCGGAGCGCGTAGAGCTACGTGCAGTACGGCACGGTTTTCGGTCACATTGATCTTGTCGCCCCGGAACATGGCGTCGATTCGTGCACGCAAGGCAGACTCTTCCGCAAGTTGCAGCAGAAGTCTGAGAGTTTCATCGGTAATGCGATTCTTCGAATAATCAAGGTAGAGGCCGACAGCCTCAACCGCCATGCGCTCACCGCGCTTGGGGTCGTCCGCGAAAAGTTGGCGCAGATGCAGCTTTGAAATCGTCTT
>JASIEN010000594.1 GCA_030045935.1 Candidatus Sulfotelmatobacter sp. | reverse complement strand
TATTCATGGCAACGCCGACGTCAGCCTGTGCCAGCGCGGGCGCATCGTTGGTTCCATCACCGGTCATGGCGACCAACTTCCCTTCCCCCTGTTCTCTGCGGATCAGATCCATCTTTTCTTTCGGAGTGGCTTGAGCGAGAAAATCATCGACTCCAGCTTCGCGTGCAATCGCTGCGGCCGTGAGCGGATTGTCACCCGTGATCATCACGGTCTTGATACCCATGGCGCGAAGCTGATCGAAGCGCTGCTTCATACCGCCCTTGACGATGTCTTTGAGCTGAATTACGCCCAGCGCCTTGCCGTTTTCGGCCACGACGAGCGGCGTTCCACCCGAACGGGAAATTGCATCAACGGTCTCGCGCACTTCTTTCGGCAGCGAGCTTCCCTGCTGCTCGAGATATTTTGCGACGGCGTCGGCCGCGCCTTTGCGGATCTGGCGGCCATCGAGGTTCACGCCTGACATGCGCGTCATGGCGCTGAAGGGAATGAACTCGGCATCGTGTGTCCCGACCTCACGGCCGCGCAGGCCGTATTTTTCTTTCGCGAGGACAACAATCGAGCGGCCCTCGGGAGTTTCATCGGCAAGCGATGAAAGTTGTGCGGCGTCGGCGAGTGTGGCCTCGGTGACGCCCGGCGCGGTAAAGAATTCGGTGGCCTGGCGGTTGCCGAGAGTGATTGTGCCGGTCTTATCGAGCAGCAGAGTGTTTACATCGCCTGCGGCCTCGACTGCGCGGCCTGACATCGCTAAAACATTGTGTTGTACCAGGCGGTCCATGCCAGCAATGCCGATGGCTGAGAGAAGTCCGCCAATTGTCGTAGGAATCAGACAGACAAGCAGAGAAACCAGCACGAACACGGTCTGCGGCGAACCGGAGTAAATTGCGAAAGGCTGAAGCGTGACCACCGCCAGCAGAAAGATAATGGTTAAGCCCGCCAGCAAAATGTTCAGCGCAATCTCGTTTGGAGTTTTCTGTCTCTCTGCTCCTTCTACCAGCGCGATCATGCGATCAAGAAAGGTCTCGCCGGGATTGGAAGTGATTTTGATTTTGATCCAGTCAGAAAGCACGCGCGTGCCGCCAGTGACTGCCGAGCGATCGCCGCCGGCTTCGCGGATCACAGGCGCTGATTCGCCCGTAATTGCCGACTCATCGACTGAAGCGACTCCCTCCACAATCTCTCCATCTCCGGGCACAAATTCGCCGGCTTCGACCAGACACATATCACCGCAGCGTAGCTTCGAACCGGCGATACTCTCGGTTTTTCCATCCGGTAACAGGCGGTTGGCCATGGTTTCCGCTTTAGCGCGGCGCAGAGCATCGGCCTGCGCTTTGCCGCGACCTTCGGCCATGGCTTCAGCGAAATTGGCAAACAGCACGGTGAACCAAAGCCAGCAGGTAATCTGCAGATTGAACTTGAAATCCACATGGGAGTAGAACAGCATGACGGTGGTAATCACGCTGCCGATTTCCACGACAAACATGACGGGATTTCCCATCATTTTGCGCGGATTCAGCTTCATGATGGAGTCCCAGATCGCGCGGCCGACAATCTTCCACTCCCAGATCGCCTTTTTTCTCGGTTTCATTGGCGAATGGCCTAAGCGGACCGTTTCCACGGGTGTGATTTGCGGTGTTTGAGTCGTCATTGCCATAGAAATCCCTCAGAACGTTTTGCCCGCAACCATGAGCAAATGCTCAAGGATTGGGCCCAGGCTCAGGGCCGGGAAAAATGTGAGCGCGCCCACGATCAAAATCACGCCGATCAGCAGTACGGTGAACAACGGCGTGGTCACCGGAAATGTTCCCAAGGACGGCGGAACATATTTCTTTTGCGCCAGATTTCCCGCGATCGCCAGCATGGGAATGATCATGAAGAAGCGGCCCAGAAGCATGTCGAAGCCGATGGCCGTGTCATACCACAGCGTGTTCGCCGTCAATCCTCCAAAAGCCGAGCCGTTGTTGCCAGCTCCCGACACGAATGCATAGAGAATCTGGCTGAACCCGTGCGGACCCGGATTCGAAATGCCCGCCGTGCCGAATGGTTTCACCATTGAAATTCCCGTCAACGTAAGAATGACGAGCGGAAACACGAGCACAAACAACATCGCCATCTTCACATCGTAGGCCTCTATTTTTTTGCCGAGATATTCCGGCGTACGGCCAACCATGAGCCCGGCAATAAAAACTGCCAGGATTACATCGACCAACATCCCGTAAAGTCCCGAGCCGACGCCTCCGAAGATCACTTCACTCATCATGATGTTGGCGAGCGGAATCATGCCGCCGAGCGGGGTGTACGAGTCGTGCTGGCCATTGATCGCGCCGCAGCTTGCATCGGTGGTAACGGTGGCAAAAAGGGCACTGTCCGCAATACCGAAGCGAACTTCCTTACCTTCCATATTTCCACCGGGTTGTGAAGCGGTGGGTCTCTGATCGGCGCTTGCCAGCAAGGGATTTCCGCGGGCCTCAGCCCAATAGGCGACAACGACCCCGGAGAGGAACAAAATCGCCATTGCGGCCCAAACCGCCCAGCCATGGCGCTGCGAGCCGGTCATGTGTCCCAGCGTGTAGGTGAGGCCGGCGCCGATGGCGAAAATGCAGATCAGTTCGATGAGATTCGTTAGTGGCGTGGGATTTTCGAAGGGATGCGCGCTGTTGGCGTTGAAAAAGCCGCCCCCGTTTGTGCCGAATTCCTTAATGATTTCTTGCGATGCTACGGGCCCCTGAGCAATGGATTGCTCGGTTACCGTGTCCACTAGCGGCTTACCGTCGGGACCAACCACCGGTTTCCCATCCTGGCCGATTTTCTGCACTTGCATGGGCTCAACCAGCGCGGCTTTGTCGTAGGGACGAAGGTTTTGCACCACGCCTTGCGAAACCAGAATCAACGCGCCGACGATGGAGAATGGCAACAGCACCCACAAGCAAGTGCGAACCAGATCGACCCAGAAATTGCCGATGGTCTGCATCTGACGCCGCGCGATGCCGCGAATGAAAGCGACCGCCAGAGCAATGCCGGTGGCTGCGGAAATGAAATTGTGGTAAGCCAATCCCGCCATTTGCGTGAAGTAGCTCATTGTCGACTCGCCCGAGTAGGCTTGCCAGTTGGTGTTGGTGGTGAACGAAGCTGCCGTGTTGAAAGCAAGGTGCGTGGGCGTGACTCCGGCAAACTTCTGCGGGTTGAACGGCAGGAAGGCCTGCAGGCGCTCCATCAGGTAGAGAACGATCATCGCGGCAGCGCTGAAAAGAAGCATGGCAACCGCATATTCCGTCCAGCGCATCTCGTGATTTTCGTCCACGCCCGTGACCCGATAAAGAACGCGCTCAATCGGCCGCAGCACGGGATCCAAAAAGGTCTTCTGGCGTTCGAAGACGCGCGCCATGTAAAGCCCCATCGGCTTCGTGATCAGGAAAACGATCACAAGAAACAGCAGAATTTGTAACCACCCATTGACGCTCATATCAGAACTTCTCCGGACGCAGCAGCGCGTAGAACAGGTAAATCATCGTTCCTGCGCTGACGATCAGCATGATGATGGATTCCAGGCTCATGTTCTTCTTCTCCCAGTTTTCGCGACCTACTTTATCCGCTCGCAGAAGCGGACGTAGGCAATCGATATAGCGAAAAATACGATGGTGACGATAATCCAGAAAATATCTTCCATAAACAATCTCCGAACCTGAAAATTTCCCAACCGATCCAGCCTATCTCTAAGCTCTCGGCAGGAGGTTTCTAAAACTTCACCAGAATATCGAGATCGATAAACTGCTCATCTCTCCTCAAATCAGGAAACCAAACGCTACTCCCGGCGCCGCTGCAAGCCACTTGCGCAGCAGCCAAACCTGTCTGTCCGGACGAAGCACCGCTGGCACAGGCGTAGTACTGCGGGAATCCGTTGTTGGTGCCGGGAGGCGGCGTGACTCCACCCGCGCCCGACCAATAGGCCACGCTGGCATGACGATAATCGTATTCCCAACGGAATGTGATGTACTGGCTGGGCATGTAGTCAAATGTGATCGACGAATCCCACGCCTTAAACGGGTCGCTAGGATTCTCACCAAAGTAGGGTGAATTGATCGCGGCCGAGGGTGCAGTTTCGCCGTTAATGGGCGGAATCAGAACCAGGTAGCGCCCTGGATTGTTGATGGCGCCACCGCCTATAGTGAAGGCATATTTATCTTTCTTGAACCATGTGCGGTTATACAGCATGAACCCGATGAAACTCTGCTTGGGATTGATACCCGGGCCGAAATAGTCGCCGCCAATCGATTTCGGGTCTTTAGTATCGCCATGGCAGCCCACGCCCTGAATATAGGTACCGTTTATGGTCTGGCTGGGGCCGAATTCGCAGCCCAAATCGCCGGTGAACGAGAATGCCATTTTGTCCAGCGTCTTTTCGGGATGATCGTAGTACTTGATCTCGATGCTGTCGTCGGTGTGGATGCGGCCGCGGTTCGGAGTGTAGAGATCGTCGTGACCGAGCCCGTAATTGTTTGAGATGATGTTCATCCACGGGTAGGGCGTCCACTTGATCTGCCCACCCAGGCCTTTGCGCGAGTTGGCCGAACCGTACGATTGCCAGCCATTGATGATCCACGGCTCAACCTTGAAGTGTGGCGTGGGAAAAATCTGAATTCTCATGCCGTCGAAGAACCAGGGCGTATTCGAAGAGACATAGGAAGGCTGATAGGCCCAATTGTCGAAGTTGTAATAGCTGAACAGGCCGATGTACGAGAGAAAAATTCCGGCATCAATATTGATGCCGTCCAGCGCATTGATATGGTACCCGCCGTAGGCTTCCGCCAGGTAACGATAGGCAGTATCGAGATCCCATTGTCCTTTTGCCGGGCTTGGGTCGTTACGCGGTGTGGTTTCTGAGTACATGCCGAACTGCGTCATGAGCCGTGCGCGTACGTTGTCATAGTGAAAATCGCCACCAACGCCAAGTTGCTCGAGTTGAATCTCGTTGGAGCGGAAGATTTCGCTGGAGCCGCTTATCGAATCGTCCTTTGGCTTGTTGAAGTCGTAGGTATAGGTCACGTCGGCGCGAATTTCCGGCGTAAAAAACTTCGAGTCGAACGCAGCTTCCTTTGTACGCGGGTTGCCGTTCAGCCACGTCCAATCCCAATCGGAGAATGGAGCGATCTTTTCTTTTTTCTCGGGCTGCGGAGAGCCAGACTGAGAGGCCGGCAGCGCGTTCCAGCCAGTGAGAGATTTTAAAATGGGAGCCACGTTTGTAGAAGCTGGACCCACGTTCGTGGCCACGGTTGTCGGAGCAGTGCTGGAAACAGCGGGACGCATCGGCTCGCTAATGCCGGGTGCGACAATTCTCGGATCGACGGCGGCGGGAGCGGCTGGGCCTGGCCCGGAAAGCACGCGTTGATCGGCCTCCCGCTTCGGCGCAGACTTCTGCTGCTCGACTTCTGCTCGCAGGCGTTCGACTTCTTCCCGCAAGGCTCTCAATTCGTTACGCATCTCCTGCTGCTCGGATTGAGCGTCAGTATTCGAGGCGTTAGGTTCTTTGCTGGTTTGGGCGCACGTCCAATTGGTGAGAAGCGGAATGGACAGGGAGAGCAACAAGACCTGAAGCGCACACTTTCGCATACTTTTCACTCCTCCGATATGAAACATAGTAGTCGGTGCGCTTGTAATTATGGAAGGTAGCTTGGTCAGTCTCCCAGGCAATCCGCTTGAACGATGTCTTCCGCTCCGAATGATGCGGAGCACTCCTGTAGCAAACGCGGGCAGTCGTTTCCCGCAGCAAACCGATCAGGAAATAGATCATGAATGCGGTTCCTGCCAAGCCGATTGCTGCGAACACGAAAATGACTAGCGGCACAATCCCGCCCCCGCTTGCTCTCGGCACAAGCACAAACGAACCAGTTAACCGCGTTGAGCGTAAGGGTTGTTTAAGGGATTTCTAAAGATTTCGTAAAGATGCCTGAGGCAGGTTTCAAAAATTTCAACGTTTCAAGGTTTCAGCATTTCAAGGTTTCTGACGTCCAGCAGTTCCTGCTGACATTTTTCAACGCTGGCAAAAAGTTGCGACCGGATTGGGTTCAGAAAAAACGGTTTTCCCGGCAACCTTTGAAGCCTTGAAACCTCTGAAACTTTGAAACCTGCTTTCAGTTCAGCAGCCCCACTCTGCTTCCCCCGGCTGAGCAAAATACTGGCGTGCCGGCGCCTGATCGTTGACCATCGATTCCAATTCGAGCAAGGCCAGACGCGCCGCCGCAACCATGCGGCTCTTCTCTTTTTGTGGCACTTCCTTCCACGTGCCGCGGCCTTCACTGCCTTTGCCTGCAACTTCCGGCATCAGTGCCTGCTGATAATGATGGAAAATTTCTGCCAGCCGCTCCGGCGCTACTTCATGAATCCACATACTCTCGATTTCCCCTTTGTCGGCCTTCTTTCCGGCCCACGACTAATTCGATACGAAGACTGACAAAAACTGAATAAAGAGCACATAAAATGTTCGTAAAGATAGGTGGCCGGAGGGGACGCCCCTATTTACCTTAGCCACGTTAAGATTGCTCCGAACGCCAAGTAAAGCACACCCACACTCATCAGCACGGACCCTTTCCAATGAACCCAGCCGATGCCTGTGGCTCTCTTCTCCGTTTTCCATGTAAAAAACAAACAAATAGAATCATCGATACGATGAAGATTCCAACTGCTTCAGCGAATGACCGAAGCGATACCATTGCGTTCTCCTCGCGTGAGGATTTTGGCAATGCCAGCACGCCTCGCCAACTCTCACTTTTGCTGCTTGAAAACTACGAACCGGGTTCGAAGCGGTAGCCGACCCAAGGCTCGGTGAGCAGATATTTTGGCGCGGAGGGGTCAGCTTCGATTTTCTTGCGCAACTGCCCGACAAACACTCGCAAATACTCAGGCTGTTCAGTGCTGTTGGCGCCCCATACGGCAGCGAGCAGCGTGCGATGGGTCACCACTTTGCCGGCGCGCTTTGCCAGATAAACCAGCAGGTCAAATTCTTTGGGGGTGAGGTGCACCTCACGTCCGGCGACCTTTACCGAGCGGGTTTCGAGATCGATGGAAAAATCTCCAGCAACAATCGTGCTGGGCCCCTCTTCGGCTAATGGAGTTCGGCGCAGCTGCGCCCGGATTCGCGCCAGCAGTTCATTCATGCTGAATGGTTTGGTTACGTAGTCATCGGCGCCGGCATCGAGAGCTTCCACTTTCGACCGATCCTGCCCCCGCACCGAGAGCACGATAATCGGCACCTGTGAAATACTTCTTACGCGCCGGGTCAAGTCGATGCCGTCCAGGTTCGGCATTGCCAGATCAGTAACAACCAGGTGCGGCGTCCAGTTCTTCATCAATTCCAGAGCCATCTCGCCATCGTTGGCCACGCGAATGTCATACCCCTGCGCGGAAAGCGTGGTGCGCAGCACGCGAGTAATCTGCTGCTCGTCATCCACAATCAGAATTCGCCGGTGATCGTTCGTCATCTTGTGCTCGCCAGCCGGTCAACGCATTTCCTGCGTCACGATATGTACGTCGACCGCAGGAGTGTCGCGCAGGAACTTGTGAATGGCAGAAAGATAGAAATACCGTTTCCAGCCCTTGGTCGCAGACCGTCCGAACACGACTTGAGTAATGTGATTTTCGCGCACGAATTCCGCAACCTTCTCGGCCACCACCTTGCCTTCAGTCTTAACCACCTTCGCCCCGACGCTTTCAGCGAAACGGATGTTGTCGGCCAGGGTTTTCTGGTTTTCGCTGCTCTCATCGGCACCTGTATCCACATAAAAAACGAACAGATCTCCGTCCATTCCCTGGGCCATGCGCGCGCCGCGGGCGATCAGGTATTGAGCTGCCGGATTGGAACTGATGCACACACAAATCCGCTCCCGGACCTGCAGGAGCTCGCCATCCTCGGTCCTTAATTCCGAGAGCGTTCGGTCGACTGCCTGTGTGACCTGACGCAGGGCCAGCTCGCGCAAGGCCACCAGATTCGTATTGCGAAAGAAGTTGGCCAGCGCACGCTCGACCCTTTCCACCGGATAAATATCGCCACGCCGCATGCGAGTCTGAAGAGCCTGCGGGGTCAAATCGGCCATGACGATTTCGCCAGCGCGGCGGATCACCCAGTCCGGCACGGTCTCCCGCACCTGGATGCCGGTCAGAGTGCGAATGGTCGGCGCCAGGCTCTCGATATGCTGCACATTCATGGTGGAAAGAACATCGATGCCGGCATCGAGCAGCTCGAACACATCTTCATATCTCTTGTGATGCTTGCTGCCTTCGATGTTGGTGTGGGCCAATTCATCCACCAGCACGACATGGGGTTTGCGTGCGAGGATGGCGTCGACGTCCATTTCTTCGAAGATGGTCGACTTATATTCCAGCTTTTTGCGCGGGACAGTCTCCAGGCGGGACGCCAATTCCACAATCGGCTTGCGTCCGTGGCTCTCGACCACGCCGATGACGACTTCCTCTCCGCGGCTGGCGCGGCGCACGCCTTCGCTCAACATGGCATAAGTCTTGCCTACGCCGGGCGCGTAGCCGAGAAAAAGCTTGAACACCGCCGGCCGCTTGTCGGTATCAATCTCTTTCAGCCATTCTTCGGGAGTCTTGACCATCGCCGTTATTCTCTACGCCCGACCAAGAAATGTCGAATGCTGAACGCTTTCTTTACCACGGAGGCACAGAGAGAAAACAAAGTCGTTCTATCCGCTCTTGTCTTTGGCTTTCTTGGAACTCCGTGTCTCTGTGCCTCCGTGGTGAAATCCATATACAATCGTGCCCGTGACAGCTCGCTGGCCACAACATGTGTTCCGCTACGCCGCGTGCATCGTTGCAGCCGAGGGTGTGGCGCTGATTCTTCGCCACCTTCTACATGTCAATGCCACCACCGTAGCCATGGCATACATATTGATGGTGCTAGTGGTCGCGGCGTTCT